>SXSP01000495.1 GCA_005792225.1 Bdellovibrionales bacterium
ACGATTGCACTGGGCGGACCGGATCTTCTGCGGAACCTACTTGATCCGACTGCGAATGCGTCGGCTGAACTCTCGGTTCTCACCGACTTGAGAAGCGATGTTCGCAAGCTCGTACTGAAAAAGAAAGCCGGATCACTGATCGAGTTGAGTCTTCAAGTCGATGGCGGTCCGGTAGGCCGAGGCTTCTGTCAGCTGAAGTGACCGGTTTAACGACCGTCGGCCGTTTAAGAAATTACTCCGTAAATAAATCCAATTGAATCTCGCGGCTTCCCGGGCCGCGAGTGGTTCGCGTGTAGACGGTGACGGTCGTACCTTGTTTGCGGGCGCGACGGCGGGCTTCGCGGATGGCGTCGAGTTTACGACGGAACATGCGCACGGGAATCGTGGTGCCGCGTTCGAAAATCATCCAGCCTTCTTCGACGGGACGAACTTCGTAGCCGCTGGGTGGGTTGAGACGAGGCGCTTGCAGGATCAATTGGCCGGCGGCGAAGATCGCGCGACGGCTCATTTTGGAGAGCGTGTTGCCGAAAATCTGAAGAAGCGGACCCAATTGCGTTGTCTCCTCGTTTTTTAATCCGAGGTATTAACCTCGCAAGAGGTTTTTTCGATGACAACAGGAACTTTCGAGGGAGTGGTCTTTGCGGGGCCCGTGATGCACACCACCAGGGCAGCGGCGGCGATTTTCCACGCGAGTTTTCCCCGGCTCGTGCGGTGGTTTGTGCGATCCACGAGGAGGAAGTCGGAAGTCGTCGAAGCCAAGCAAGCTCTCGTGATGAGATGGCTGCGGTGGGGCTTCGGAGTTCGCGCTTGAAGATTCGGCGTGAAAACGAACGGCTGCACTCCAGCGGCCGGATCGCGCTGAAGCCATGAGAGAATGTGAGGCTTCACAGAGGAATTTTTCATAGGACGTGGTTCGTACCGAAACTCGCCGTGAAAGCCAATGAGAAAAGGATTCTTGCAAGGTAAATCAATTTTCGAAATCAGGAGTCAAGCGAGCGCCAGAGATACCACGATGCGATCGTTCTCCAGGGTCGCCACTTCTCCCCGATCTCTAGAAATGCCTGTTTTTTCGGCGGAGCTTCGAGACCGTAAAGAAGCATTGCCGCTTTTTTCAGCGCAAAATCATCCACCGCCAGAACATCGGCTCGTTTGAGTCCGAAGATGAGGAGCATCTCGACAGTCCAACGTCCCACTCCACGAATGGGGATGAGGCGTTCGATGATTTCTTCGTCTGTTAAGAGTTTCGCCTGACGCCGGGTGGGTACCAACCCCTCTCCGGCTGCGCGTGCAAGATCGCGAAGGGCCGCGAGCTTGTTTCTTGAAAGCCCGGCACCGAGCATGCGTTCTTGGTCCATCGCTAAGAGCTCGTGAGGCTTCGGATCGCGCCCGTCAAAGAGATCGCGCATTCTTTTGTGTATCGTTGCCGCCGCCTTCCCATGCAACTGCTGGTAGATGATCGAGCGAATGAGCCAGAAGTAAGGTGAGCCTTCTTCCTTCATCTTCAGTTGAAATGGCCCGATGCGCTTGATGAGTTTTCCCATCTTTGGATCGCGCCTTGATAGATCGCGGAGGACCGAGCTTTCATCAAAGTCTTCCGTCAGCACACGAGGTTTCATGAACGCTTGATTACCACACTTGGAATGTCAGGTACTTTCCTTTTTATCAACTTTCCCGGATGACAGACGAGGGCCAGAACCTTCAAGCTTGAAGCATGCCTCAGTTAAACGTCGCCATCTTTCAACACTCCGAGAAAACGCCGGCTGGGACCACGCTCGATTGGCTCAAACGTTGCGGCCATGCGGTTTCGATTACCAAACTTTTTGCCGGCGAGGAGCCGCCCGATCTCGCGAAGATCGACTGGCTCATCATCCTAGGTGGTCCGATGAACGTGGACGATGTCGACATTCACCCTTGGCTCACGCGAGAGAAAGCCTACATCGCGCGAGCGGTAAATGAAAATAAGCTGTGTTTAGGCCTCTGCCTCGGTGGTCAGCTTCTCTCACAAACGCTCGGCGGCCGGGTCGCGAAGAACAAACACTGGGAAATCGGTTGGAAAAAAATCGACTTCGAGGGGCGAGAGATCACCGCGTTTCAGTTCCATCAGGATTGCTTTACGCTCCCGCCGGGAGCCCAGCGACTGGCGACGAACGAGATCACCGAGAATCAAGCGTTCGCGTATGGACGACACGTCATCGGTATTCAGTTTCATCCCGAATCGACTGACGAGTGGGTCCGGCAGCTCTCGCAAGATCCGGCGCATCCCGGCTCGGGTCCATATGTGGACTCGGGCGATGAGATGATCGAAGGTCTCCATCACTTACCGAAATTGACCTCGTGGTACCACGAGCTGCTCGAGAAAATGGAAGCCCGCGCTCTCGGTCCTTCTCAGCGCCGCGAGAGTTCAACGAGTTCGTAAACGATCTTCGAAAGCGGCTGCCCGTTCTCGGCCGAGCGTTTGGCAGCTTGACGCCAGTCTTGCGGAACGCCTCCGCTCGGGTTCCAAGAACTCCTCGCTTGAGATTCGAAGTCGCTCGTCGGGCGAGCGTCTTTAACCGGAATCCAAAGAAAGTCTGGATGCCTCGACTGATACCATTCCCCGCCGATGGCGTGGCCGTTCTCATCGATTTCGAGATCGTAAAGATACGTCGCCTTTTTTTGGCGGTCGTCTTTGCTGTCAGCCGGATCCCTTTGTGATGGAACAGAGGTTTGCGCGTAGATCACTTCGAGCGCGATGCCCACGACTTGTACCGCATTGGGCGATCGGTAGGCGCGGTATTTATCTTTCGTGAATTTCTCCAAAGGGATCACGGCTTCGTCAAAGCTCCGCGCAACGTCCTTCGACTGGGGATTGAAGTACTTGAACTTATATGAGCGAATCGGCTGATTCCAGACCTCATGATCGTAGGTTGCGTCGATCAGCAAATTTTGTTTTGCCACACCGATCTGATTCACGAGAGCCAAGTGAAACGTCGCCGGGTTGACATCCAGACACTCCCGGCTGATGACACGGCCTGATTGATCACGCTTCGGTTTTGTTTCGTCGCACCTTCCGCCCACGAGCCGAATTCGCGGAAGTGCATTGGCCCAAAGAACGGTCGCCAGCGCCTGAATATCGGCGGGATAGAATCGGATTTGCGTTGTTCCATCGGCTCCGGTGAGCACCACCGAACGCTCGGGTCTCGGCACCATGAATGAAGCCGGCGCCCAACCGTGACAGTAGCCAAACCAGTCCGGTACCTTGCCCTGTTGCTCGTAATAACTTCGACCACGTCCCCACTCATAACGCGTAAGAAATCCCGCGGGGCTCTCATCGATTCGACCGATCAAAAGATCATATTTCTCCGCGGGGCTGAGTTGATCGATCGCCTTCGGGTCACCTTCTCTCACGATGTCGGCAAACGCGCGCCCCCTCTTTGAGGCAAACTTCCAGGCCGTCGGCCAATCCTTTGCCTCGCGAGCGCGCTTCAGTGCGTATCTTTGAGCCGAATGTCCTCGGTACATATTCCAGACGGAGCTTGACCATGTCTCGCCGAGAACCGTTCCCGATTGCAGTCCGAGGTGATCGATCTCGGCGGGGTCGCTAAGGATTTGTCCGTCCAAAATATTCTCGAGCTTCTCTTGGCTCTCAGACCGAGCGACGAGACCCGCGGCATCCAAAATGGCCTGCCGAGCTTCGGATTTTGCCTTGATCAATTCAGGATCGGCGAGCTCCGCCTCGGGGTTTCCGAGAGCGCCGCTCGAAGGCGATCTCGCCATGAAAGCGCGAGGAGACTCTTCGTATTGCTCAAGGAGCACTCGTGCATCTTCAGTCTCAAAGGCGAGCACCAGAGTTGGGATGAGAATAACGAGACTTGTTGCAGCCCAAGCCTTCCAAAAACTTTTTCGGATCGCTACCGACGGCCTTGTCATGAGCGCCTCCCGCGAAGACTGAGGCTAGCACCGCTCTTCACTTGAGGAGTGTCAGGAGATTGCGTTGATAAGAACAAGGTTCATGCGATTAGAGAAACTTCCTGAATAAGCCGTCAAAGTAGTTTCCGACCGTCTTCATATCCACTCGGTTCAAGAAATTCGAGAAGCTCATCCAAACCGCAAGACCGTTGAGGTCCTCAAACTGCGGAGGAAGAAGCTCGGGCCGATCCACGACCCCATCGAACGAGCGCGAATAAAGAAGCGGAATATCATCGACGTGAACTTTTCCTGCGAACAGAAACGGAATGATCTCGGGACGTCCCCGACGAATGGCCAGCTGAATGAAGTTGTAGTTCTCAATGAATCCCAAGCAATACGAGATATCCTTCGTAAACGGTGCACCGCCGTCGACGCAGCCACCGCGAAACACACGCATCGAATTTCGGTAGGCATCGGCCTCGCTGTAATGCTCGGTCAAATAGAACTCGAAAACCTCGAGGAAGTTCGCGCCTTCTTCCGCCTTATTCACCCCGAGAATTCGATCGTTGATCGTGCGAGCCCTCAACGGATACGTGCTAAAGGTCAGAATCTCCATCAAGATCGCGAGCCCCTCCTGCGTCGAAGCGCAACGGGGCGGCCCCTTTGAGAGAAACTTCGAAACTTTCTGCGCTTTCCCGTTCAAGCTCGTCGCGACGTGGACCCAGCCCTCGTGAACCTCGAAAATATCGATGTCCTTCTTCGAGAACTTAGCTCCCTCTTTGATCTTGATCAGGTCACTCCCCGCCGCCGCATCTGCGACGATTCCGTCGTCAAGGCGAACATCAATGAGATCTTTGAGAAAGGAACGATGGAACCGCTTCTTCAATTCCTCGACGACTTCGTGGCTCTCGACGTCCTTCGGGTACTCTTGACCAAGTGATTTGTTCTCGAGGCTGGTGAGGATCTCGTAGAGCTGGCGACCCTGATCCATGATCGTGATCGTGCCATCAAAAAATTTATCCTTGGGCGATCCGTAGAGCTTGCGGCTCGACTTATAGAAGTCTTTCTTTCCGCGATTCGATAGCATACGCACGACTTCGCGGTACTCCTCGACCATCTTGGTGAGAAGGCGCCCCATATCGTCCTGCTCACCGAGCTCGGAGCGAATGTCGCGTTCGATTTCCGCTAATTCCTCATCCTTTTTGTCGATGTCGAATCCGAGCGACATATTTTCGTAATACTCGCCATCAATGGCGGGCATCTCCTTCATTTTTGAAGCGAAGAAAGCTTCTTCGATCGAAGGATCCCACTTAATAGCATCGAGAATGCGAATCGGTTTCTGGGCTTCGACGATGCGCTCGGAGAGATTCTTGATCTTTTCTTTATAGGAGAGCCAAATCATCCTTCTACCGTGCCCGGAAGCCAGCAGACTGTCAAAGCGGGACTTTGTAAACATATGATGTTTACATTCTGGCCCTCAAGCCCCCATCTTGAATTTCCGAGCGCTCAGGCGTACATTAGCGGGCATGAGCGAGAAGAAAGAGCCAGCACGTCTCGTACGCTGCCCGAACTGCGGTAAACAGGCAAAGTTCACCCCCGGAAACCCCTACCGGCCCTTCTGTTCCGAGCGCTGCAAGATCATCGATCTCGGAGCTTGGGCCGAAGAAAAGTACGCTATTCCCGTCGCGCGTCCCGAACCCGCGCTCGATCCCACCGAGCCCCCCGTCGACACCGGCGACGAGAACGATTGATCAACGGCGAAACCGCCCAAATTCAAAGCGAGCCTAAAAATCCCGTTGACCAAATGATTTCAGTTGGTTTGAATTTCGCTAACCAACAAGGAATGCATCAAGCATAGGCAACTTGCTCGTGCAGCTTGTGACAACAACAACCGTTCCTACAACTAGGGAGAACAGATGAACAAAGCCGAGCTGATCGAATTGCTCTCGAACGAAACAAAAATGACAAAGGCGCAAACTGAGCGCATGCTCGACGCCACTCTCGAGACAATCAAAAAGACAGTTAAAAAAGGCGACGAAGTAAAACTCGTTGGCTTCGGCACTTTCACAAAAGCAAAGCGCAAGGCACGCATGGGCCGTAACCCCCAAACTGGCAAGTCGATCAAAATCCCGGCTTCTTGGTTCCCGAAATTCCGCCCCGG
>SXSP01000051.1 GCA_005792225.1 Bdellovibrionales bacterium
CTGGGTTCCCTTGCGGAAGCCTTTTCCGAAAACCTTTCCTGATCCGACCGCGATCTTTGATTGAATACTGTTGTAACCCTTTCCTCGGGGGTCACGGCCTGGATCGAGGAAGGTGTAGACGCGATCTTTTTGGTAGTCGTGAAGCGCGAAGAACCATGCTCCGACTCCGCCGATGAAGAGGACGAAGGCGACGATCGCGAGGATCTTCGTTTGAATTTTCAGGAAGAACAGAATCGAGCTTCCGATGATAAAGAGCATCATCGCGGTCCCGAGGTCGGGTTGCTCCGCGGTGATGAGAAATGGAATTCCGATGACTCCGAGAAGCGGGACCGCGAGATCCTTCAGACCCAGGCCGTCGGGGTAAGATCTTTGCGACATCATGCGCGCGAGAACCAGAACGAGAGCGATTTTCATCGTCTCGGATGGTTGGTAGCTGAAGAAGCCGAAATCGAGCCAGCGTTGGGCACCGAGGGCAACTTTTCCGAAGAAGATAACCGCGACCAGCGCCATCAGGTTTAAACCGTAGATCACGAACGAAAGGCGCGTGAAGATCGTGTAGTCAATGATCGTCACGATGAAGAAGAGGATCCAACCGCCTACCAGCCAGAAGATCTGGGAGAGGAACAGGCGATCGGTGCCGATGTCGGCGTGACCATGGGTCGCGCTGTAGAGATTGATGAGGCCGATGACGTTGAGTGCGAGGATCACGCCCGCGAAGTTCCAGTCGATGCGCTTTAAGAAAGTGCGCTCGGAAACTTGAAAGTTGTTGCCGATGTTCATTCGCCTTCGATCCTTTCGTCAACCGCCGCGGGGGGAGGGGGCGCTGCTTTGCCACCTTTTTTGGAGGTATCGCGGGCGAGCCATTCGGGGTGATATTTTGCAACATAAGCCGCGACGATCTCGCGCGCGACTGGGGCCGCACCGCCGGCGCCCGAGCAGGCGTGTTCGGCCAAGATGCCAAACGCGATTTCGGGTTTATCCGCGGGAGCGTATCCGATGAACCAGCCGTGGTGACGTTGGTGTTTCGGGCGGCTATCGCATTTCGCGTAGATTTGATCGGCCGAGAAGGACATGACCTGGCTGGTTCCCGTTTTGCCGGCGAGCTCGACGTAGTTGAGGTGAGCCGCGCGGCGAGCGGTTCCTCGCTCGCCGTTGACGACGTCGCGCATGCCTTGTTTGACGGTATCAAAGACATCTTTTTTCACGTGCATCGTCTGGCCGGTGTCGCCGAAGTCGCGCACGACGGTCGGTTCGAACTCTTTCACGATCTTGTTGTCGGGAGTCAGGATCTTTTTGACGACGAACGGTTTCACGACTTTTCCGTAAGTACCGATCGCGTTGTACGCAACCGCCATCTGGAGAGGGGTCGTGAGAACGAAGCCCTGGCCGATCGCGACCGAGAGGTTTTCGCCGGCCTGCCACTCTTCGCCGATCGTGTTTTTCTTCCACTCGGCGCTCGGCATGAGGCCCGAGCGTTCGCCTTGCAGTTCAACTTCGGTTTTGCGGCCGATGCCCATCATGTCGCAATACTTGAACATGCGATCGATTCCGAGGGCGATTCCCATTTTATAGAAGAAGATGTTCGAGGAGCGCTCGATCGCTTGGGTGATGACGATGTTGCCTTCGCCGCCGCGCAAGTGATCGTGGTAGACGCGGTTACCGAAGCGCATCGATCCCGGGCACGAAATCACCGTGCGTGGGGTCACGATTCCTTCCGACAGGGCCGCCACCGCGACGAGCGGTTTGAACGTCGATCCGGGTGAGTTGTGATCTTGGATGACTTTGTTTCGAAGCGGGCGATCGGGATCGTTGATCAACTTCGACCAGAGCTGTGACGAGATGCGGGTCGAGAATTCGTTCGGATCGTACGAGGGGCTCGAGACCCAGGCGAGAATCTCGCCGTTTGATTTCATCGCGACGACGCTTCCGATGCGGCCCGCGCCGTTAAACGATTTGAAAGCCGCCTCTTGAACGTCTTTGTCGATGGTGAGGACCACGTTGTTTCCGGGCGTTGCGGGTGTCACACCCGAGATTTCACCGAGGAGTTTACTCGATTTCGAGGCTTCGCGTCCGCGGGCGTCGACTTGTTGAACCGAGCTACCGTCTTTTCCGCGAAGATAAAGATCGAGGACTTCTTCGAGGCCCGTCTTTCCGATCAAGTCGCCCTGCTGGAATTTGAAGCGACCCGTATACTTCTCATTGACGACGTCGAGCTGACGTTTCGAGATCTCACCGACGTATCCGAAAAGCTGCGCGCCGTTTGCGCGCATCGGGTACGCCCGTACGACGTTGTCGCGGATGTCGACGCCAGAATATTCGTGCTTCAGAATTTCGATATTAAAGATTTCCGCGCGCGTCAGATTGTCTTTGATCTTTACGGGGCGGAAGGGGCCGTTGAGTTTCTTGCTCTTTTTAATTGTTTCCATGACCACGACGGCGGGCATGTCGAGCGCCTTGCCAACGGCCGCGGAAGTGGCCTGGATGTCGGTCAAGTATTGCGGATAAATCGTCGCCTCGAAGCCGGGAAGATTCTCGACGAGAATTTCGCCGTTACGATCGTAGATGATCCCGCGGGGAGCGGGGATGCGCGTCTCCTTGATCGAGTTTTGCTCGGAGAAGAGACGAAGTTCGGTGCCGTTGATGATTTGCAGGAACCACAGACGAAGGAAAAAAGCCGCGACCGTGAAGGCAATCAAGCCGTAGAGGAGGCGGTACCTGGGGGCGTATTCTTTTGCGTCTTGGTCGCTATTTACGAATTGGCTCATGTGACCCTATCAAACGGTGGCGGAAAGATCCGTGGACTGTTCGCGTCCCGTCAGTCTGTCAAACCACTGGAAAAGGGGAAACGTCATCGGGGCGATGAGAGGAGTCAGAAGAGATTCAATCAACCAGCTCGCGATTTGCGGACTCGTCAGTGGAACTTCTTCGAAGAGAAACGTCGCTCCCCAGTGATAAAAATGAAAAAACAAAGCTCCGAACCCGCAAACCATCATGAAGTAGCTGGCACCCGACCAGTAAATACGTTGTTTGAGGATTTGCACGGAGAGCGCGAGCGCGAGACACACGGCCATCAAGAGGCCTTCGGGCATCGCGGTCATCGTCGAGAGAACAAATCCCGCGATATACGAGAACAAGATGGTTTCGAGAGTCGAACGAAAGAGCGCCACGTAAACGAGCGTCGGTAACCAAAGTGCGGGCGCGGGAAAGTAACCAAAAATTTGAAACCACAACGACGACTGAATGGTGCCAAGAACCAAAATCGCCCCCGCGAAGAGAGCGATGTTGGTGAAAAGAAGTGTCCGTTCCTTCATCGTGCGGCCTCGGTCGTCGTGCCGACGGCGGCGGGCAATGTCACCTGCTGAGATTGCGGCGCGGGGACCGTGGGTTCGGGATTTGCCTTCGAGAGAAGGGGTGGGCCGAAGTCGGCGCTTCCGAATCGATCGTTGAAATCTTCCTGACCCGAATTGAGGACGACGAAGACTTCTTCGAGGTTCGCCGGGTTCACGACGGGCGTCAGCTCCGCCTCTTGACTGATGCCGAAGTCGGTTTTTCGCACCGAAGTGAGTTTTCCGATCGGGAAACCCTTCGGGAAGTACCCTTGTAAACCGCTCGTGACGATCATGTCGCCGGCCGCGACGTCGTCGGCGCGTTCAAGATAACGGAGGCGGCAGTTGGACAAGTTTTTTCCGCTCACCAGACCCTGCGCGCGCGTTCTCTGCACGATCGCGTCGATCGCGGCCGATCGATCGGTGAGGACGAGAACGATGGATGAATCGAAATCGGCCTTCAGGACGTAGCCAACGACACCTTCGACCGTGATCACGCCCTGAAGTTTTTTAAGTCCGTGGCGCGTTCCGCGGTTGATGCGAATCGAAGTGTGATCAGGTGAGAGATCGCGGGCGATGACTTTAGCCGCGAGAAGTTCCATGCTCGTTGCACGCTTGAAGTCGAGAAGTTTACTCAGACGTTCATTTTCGAGTTTGAGTTCGGTGAGCGCGCCGAGTTTCGCGCGAAGTTCCGCGTTCTCTTTCGTGAGGCTCAAGTTCTCTTTTTTGATCCCGATCAACTTCATGTACATGGAAGTCGTTCCGCGAACGCCGCTCGTAAAACTCGAGTAGCCGCCTTGGATGATC
>SXSP01000496.1 GCA_005792225.1 Bdellovibrionales bacterium
CTCTTTATCTGGACGGATCGATTTCGGAATTTTTAGTCGGAGGCGAGCCGGCATCCGAGCCACTCGCCCCGTTTGTTGGAATCTGGTCAGCAACATCCCGTCGCTGAGAAAAAGAGTGTTACTGGCAAACTTTTCCGGGAATCAAGTCGTCGATCTCGATGGTGCCGCCGGCGGCGACGTTTTTAAACTGACCGTCTCCGCGAGCCGCCATGTCGGTCAAGAGCTGAACCGCCTCGGGCTCCTGAAGGTTCCCGTAGAAAATCGAGCTCAGGCTCACGCGTCCTGGAGCAACGGCTTTCAGAGCGTCAATATCGCTCGCGGCTTGGCTGGATGCGAAGTCACCCACGATATTGTAATCGCTAGGGTAACCATCCGAGATGAATACGACAACGTACTGAGGATCTGACGCGGCATTTAGGTCGGCGTCAGCTTCAATCGTTCTTTTCACGAGCGACAGCGCGGCTTTGTAGGGCGTACCGCCTTCATCTTTTACCGACTTGAAGTCCACGATGGCTTGGCTCATTTCGGCCGCCGTGTTTGAAAGACGCTCAGACACGCCGTCATCGATCAAGCTTCGGGCGCTCGAACCGGAGAAGGTAAAGAAGCCCCACTCAAAATTCGTTTTCGCCTGATACTTATTAAAGAAGGTCTCGATCGCGCCCCCGCGGAACGCTTTCATCGGATCCGTCGCCGGAACGCAGTCCATATCGCCCGAACGACAGTTCTTTACGTTTGATCCTGACGTATCGACGACGAAGACGATCTTCGTATGTCTTTGAATCGCCGCCACATCTTCGCAGGGTTGATCGATGGTTCCGCCACCATCATCGCCCCCCGGGTTACCGCCGGGATCTCCCGGTAGATCCGGATTACCGCCTTTCGTGGCGCTATCCTCGGTGCCGGAGAATTCGACTTTCGAGCAGTTTTGAAACCCGACCATGCAAACTAAGGAGATGAGAACTACCAACCACTGTTTTTTCACGCTTCGCCTCCTGCGACTGGGCACTGCTTAGACAACTGTGCAAAGTGATGGCCAAGCGGCGAACAATTAAACAAGGAAAGGCGAGACTCGGGCGTCGACGTTCAGAACACTGTCGACTTGACAACGTGACAAAACCTCCGATGTCTCGAAACGAGATTCGTATCAGGTCAATTTCGTCATTCGAAATTCGAATCCGCGACGCATAGTCTGGTTTCAGACACGGACGTGCTCTATCGACTCGCACGGAATAAGGAGCTCACGGATGAGCTTCTTTGCGAGTCAGACTTCGGAAGTCAAGACGGCCACGGGAAGGCCGTCGAGGACATCTTCCGCTATGAGCGAATCCGCTTCGTACGTCTGACCCGTAAAAGCATTCTTCCACTTTCTCGGCGCCGTCGGCAGAAGTGGAATCTCGGTCGAGAGAATCACTTCGTCATCGATCTCGAGCTTTTTAAGGCTCTTATCCTGACCCGGCTTTTTACCGTTCGCCATCTTCGATGCGAGGAAGCGCGGAACGACGATCAGCGCCCAACGTCCCTCGAACTTCCGCATGAACGAGAGGAAGTGACGCTTCCCCTCCCCTTGCGGCTCGAGCGCGTAATACTCCCCTTGCGTGAAGAGAGCAGGATCCTGGCACCGGAGTTTCAAGAGGGCCTGCGTGAGCCAGAGTTTGATTTCTCCCGACTTCCAGTTTTTCACGAGCCGAGTACGGAGTGCGCGCGGATTCTCTTTTGCGTCGCGCTTCATCTGTTTGAGGAGCGAATGTCGAAGTTGGTAGTCCACCGGCCGGCGGTTATCGGGATCAACCAGGCTCAGATCCCACATATCACATCCCTGATAAAAATCAGGAAGCCCCGGTGACGTCACCTTGAGCGTCAGCAAAGTCAATGAGTTGAATGCACCGAAGTAAGCGCACTTCTCGGCGAAACTGCGGAAGGACTTTTGGAACTCTTGAACTTTCTTTTCTTTCGAGAACAGGAGTGTGTCGACGAACTTCATGAGTTTCGACTCGTAATCCTGATCAGGCTCGGTCCAGCTCGTCTCCGACTTCGATTCGCGCACGGCTTTCATGAAGTATTGTTTCATGCGTCCGGCGAACTCCTCGTCGATTTTGCCGTCAAGGGGCCAAGCGCCGAGGAGAGTCTCGTACATCAGGTATTCGATCGGAAGATCCGGGATGGGACGCTCGGAATTCCCGCGCGCGCCGGCGTTGATCTTGTGCCAAGTTTCGAAGAGCCCGGTCCACTCCTCCGAAAGTTCGGAGATGACGTGGATTCGCGAACGAACATCTTCGGATCGCTTCGTATCATGAGTCGACGTCGCGTTCATCGTGAGCGGCTGCGTTCGTAAACGGTCTTGATTAAACGCGTGAAACTCAATGGCGCCATCACCCGTCCAATCCGGTTCGCCACCGACGACGTTCAGCGAAAGCAGAGGGAAGTAACGATACAACGCCGTATCTTCTAAACCCTTCGCCATGACGGGACCCGTGAGTTGCTCCCAGCGCTTGATCGCAACGGCCGTCGGCTCCGACCAGTCGCCCTTTCCGAGCAAAATACTTCTCAACCAGTTGAGAGCGTTCTTCTCGGTCAGCCGGCCGCGCCCTTCGACTTCGGCGAACGCGTCCTCGAGCCAGCGTTGATCCGTTCCCTCACCCGAGGCGAAGTACGTGCGGTAAACCCGTAGGGATGAGGTGAGTTCCCGAAGTGCGATCTTAAGGTCTTCTCGAGTAAAGCCCGCGCCCTTACGACCGCGATTGGCGAGCGCGAAGAATTGCTCAGTGAGATAATTGAGTTCGGAGACGAAGTGTGAATCGAGCATCTCTCGTTTACTGTCGTAAACGCAGTCGTGGAACCTCTCCCACCGACGATCGATATGACGTGTGTAGTGGGAATGAAGGTGTAAGAGCCCCGGCAAATCAACGAAAAGCCGCGCGCTCGTATTCGAGAACTCATAGCCGGTCGTTCCTTTCACCGGCCATGGTTTCGGCACGTACTCGCCTTCACCCAGAATTTTCTCGACCCAAACTTGCTTTGAGATCTTGCAAAGCCGGCGAAGGTAGCCTTCAGGATCCGTGAGACCGTCGACGTGATCGACGCGCAATCCGTGAACGATCGGATATTTCTTCACAAGGTCGTGAATCTTCTGGTGCGCCCACTTAAATGTTTTCTCGTCTTCAATGCGAATGGCCGCAAGGTCGTTGATATCGAAGAAGCGCCGATAGTTGATCACCCGGCTTCCGCCACGCCAATCTTCGAGCGCGTAATTCTGCTCTTCGAGAGTCGCTTCAATTAATTTGAGCGGAAGCGCGCGGAGCGAGAGACTCACGACTCGACTGCCGACAGGATTTTTACTCAGCCACTGCGAAAATGAACGCGCAACCTGGCGGCCCGACTCGGGCGAGTCTCCCTTGGTCGCGATCTTAAGAATCTCGGCCTTCCACTGAGTGGCTTTTCCGGAAGTCTCGCTCAACTCACCTGCGAGCGCGCGCAGGATGCGGGCGTGCGATCGACCCGCGACGGGAAAGTAGTTGTCCCAGTATTTTAAAACGAGCTCATCGTTCATGATGCTCAGTCGGAGCTCGCGTGAAGCGAGGATTGCCTGCCGGCTTCTGCCTAAAACCGGGAGCACGACCCGTCGATCTCCCCCCTCGCGCGGGCGAATATCGAACGTCGTCCAAAATTTCGATGCGGGTCCTTCCTTGAGGACGTCCCACCATGCGGGGTTCTTCCAAGAAGCCGCGACGTGATTGGGAACGATGTCGAGGATGAGGCCTTCGATATTCTTCGATTTCTCGACCTGGCTCACTAGCCTTTCGAAGCCCGCTTCGCCCCCGCGCTCTTCGCTGATCTTGGTGACGTCAATCGCGTCGTAGCCGTGGTTGCTCTCGGCTCTCGCCTCGAGGATGGGCGAGAGGTAGAGATGCGAAATTCCCAGATCATCGAGGTAACCGGTGATCCGGGCCGCCTGATCAAGAGGAAAGCTCTTTCTGAGCTGCAATCGGTACGTGGACCGAAAGAGCGGAGTCTCCCGCTGCTTTTTTAGGTTTGCTGTCGTTGAGATCTTCGCTGATGATTTCGCTGTTGTTTTCGCTGGCGTTCTCGCTGACTTTTTCGCTGACTCGGTCTTCGCGGCCATCCATTTCCTCCGTCGGAAGCGTCACGTGTAACTGCGCTCCGAGGAGTTTCACTGTTTCCTCGAACCGAAGTTCCGCCGGAGTGGCGGAGCTCGGAAGCCGTTGTCCACCACGAGACGCAACTCGCGACTTGTACCACAAGAAAAACCAGTTCTGTACAGGTCCTAAGTTAACATCTTTAAACGTTGGCTCCGAACCCAAGCTCACGAGATCGAGCAACTCTTCCAAACGATCGATGTTCTCGTCGTCGACTTGGAAAGCGTGCATTTTAGTCTCGATCACGCGCTCTAGATCTCGCGCGAGGCCCCGGCTGTCGAGGGGAACTCCCCAGCGAAGAGCTTCATCGAGGTAAGCGCGCAACGTATCGGTGTTCACCCTCGACGGCGCTTGCAGCGTTTTCTTCACACCGCGGTTCTGCACGAACTCAGCGATATGTTCGAAGACTTTCGGCAGCGGCACTTGGGCATCGGAGAGGTAGCAGAGAAGCGGGTAATTGTTCTTATAGAGACGCGCGAACCGCTCTTCGGTTTCTTGCATCGTCTCGGCCATGATCACATCGATGACGCGCTTCTGCTCGTCTTTGAAGAGATCCTTTAATGAGTACGTACTCGACCCGAAGTAACGATCGAAAACGCGAATCGTTTCCGGAAAATCCGCGCGCTCAAAG
>SXSP01000497.1 GCA_005792225.1 Bdellovibrionales bacterium
AAAGAAGTGTCAGGGCAAATCGTATAAAGAGCATGAGCCGATCCTTTCTGGATAGAGGAGTCGGCTGACCTTATTTCACGATTCGGGGAGTCTCCTCAACTTTTAATTGGATCGGCTGGCAGCGGTGCTGGATCAACGGATTTTCTTCACGGCTGACGCCATTTCTGTTCCGCAGGAGAGTACCGATTTCTCGCTCAATGCTTTATTTCGTGACGGTAGATTTCCGTGCCGGGGGATCGACCCAGCCACGGCCTTCTGCGGGCGCCGCCGGCTTCTTTAACTTACATTGCTTGCGCACTTTTTCGACGTGCTCTTGGACATCTTCCATCTGGGAGTAGGCTTCCATGATGGCCGTGGCCGCGATGAAGCCGAGTGGCGCTGCGGCACCACCCGTACCCGCCACGACAGCAGCGGCTGAGCCTCCTGTTGCGGTCGCGAGACCCGCCAGGCGGCACCAAATGGTTTGTTGCTCGCTCTCTGGGAGCATGGAGATGGTCTCAAGGTGATCTCTTAGGACGCTTCGAATATTCGTTATGTTGGCGACGAAAGTTTCGTAGTGTTTCTTAGCGGCGTCGAGAAAAGATCCGTCGATCCCTTTTTGGACCGAGCCCTTGATCGCCTCGTCACCGATGGTTTCCATGGCTCCGAGGGCCGCGCCACCGACACCCCACTTCGCCGCAAGCGGTAAGTACTTCCCCGCCGAGACCGCATCAAATACGCATTTCCAGCCGAGAGATTTGAGCATCGGCCCCCAGCCGCGGCTGAGAATGCTATTCGGCTGGCAGGTGATCTTCTTGTCTTTATTTTCGCCGGCTCCCTCGTCCTCTTCATCATCCTCAGCCGCGCGCGCGGGCTGCAAAAAAAAGTGGAGCAGCGACGTTTTCGCTCGTCCTGATTTATAACCACTTAGATCTTTTTTAAGACCGAGCAACACGGGATTGATCGCGGCGCTCTTATAACCCAAAAACATCGCCGTGTAAGAGGTGCCTAACTTCGTTCTTCCGTGTGCAACATAAGAGTTGGTTCCATCGGTTGCGGTGAGACCCGCATTTTTGCCTTCGGCGGGTTGCAAGTCGAAGCGGAGAAAAACGGCGCGGGAGAGATCAGGAGACACAAAGATCTGATCTAAACCATACCTATTTAAGAAGCCCTGCATGCCATGCGAGATATCGTGGAGGCCCCGTGTTTCGAGGTAGGCTGAGATTTGCCGCAGCTCTGGCGCGTTTTTCGCCGGAATTTTCTGAGCCGGGACGTACTTAAGATTTTTAAAGCTCGTGAATTCATTGAGCGCATTTGCGCTCGTCGGCAAAGAGGCCGCGAGCGAAAGGACACTGAGGAGAAGAACCCACAAGATGTTCATTGTTTTCAGTATCGGAAAACATCGCGCAAAGCTTCAGACTTTGGGGGACTAGGGTCTCAAGTTGAGACGATCAGTCAGTAAAGCCCCTGAATCGCGAGCTCGACGCCGCTCACGCGGCTCATTGGGCCACCTAGGTTGACATAAGAAAGGTCAACCGCGAGATTCTGGAGAAACTGATAGCCCAGTCCAGTCTGAAGACCGAATCCTGGATCGTTTGCGCTGGAGAGCTTCTGAATATTTCCGCCGCCCAGCCAAAAGATCTGACGGGTCAAGCCGTAGGTGAGATTTCCGTCGGCCCGCATGGCACTCGAGCGATCGCTATACTGCGAGAAGATCGCGCGAGTCGAAAATCCAAGACTCTTCACGCTCGTCTTCGTATATCCAACGGAAAGTCCGATGCCCATTGAGCCCATGTCCCGGTCACTTCCGTCGAGTAAACCGTTCACGAGACCGAAGGTGAATCCCTTTTGAACGTTCACGGCATTCGTCGAAAAGGGACTCCACGCCGAGAGCCCTGAAGATGAGGTGGAGCCCGAGACGGATTCCGATGATCCCTCAGATGTCAGGCTCAAAATTCGGCCTTTGCGTAATCCCGTCTTCGACTTGCAAGCTTCACTGGAGAGTACGGCCTTGTTCGCCGTGCGCGTGACGACTTTCAGACTACAATTTTTGTTGAGGGCAAGTTGCTCGCCGTCAGCGATGTCACCGAGTTGATCGGACTTCACGAGGAGTTTCGTTCGCTGAGCGTTGATGGCGCTGACTTCGACATCAATGGATGCCCCAAAGGCTGAAAGCGGTCCCGCAATCAGAGCGATTTTCATGGAAGCGGCGAGGGTGATCGCGAGTTTTTTAGTCATAATCTCGCACTTGTTTGCAATGAAGAGACCACGCCCGCTCATAACTATAAAGACGCTAACAAGGCGAAGGCGAAAACCCGGGCCCCAAATTGGGCACCGGGTGCATGTGGAAATTTCAAAAGTAACGCGTGCGATGAAGCGGCGGGGCGAGGACTCACTCTGCGTGCACGTCATCTTCAACGGCCAGGCGGACCGCGCCGCGATCAGCTGCGGAGTAGGCGTTGAAGGGGTCGTGAGCCATATCATCGTCACTGAGGCGCTTCACCCAGACGATCTTGTGATCTCCGAGTTTCCAACGGACGTAGTCCTCGCGTCGGTGCGTGGGGCTTGAGACATTGAAGTTCTTCTCGACCGCGGAAATAGCCGCCGCCATTGCGTCGGGCGCAGGTTTAAATTCGAATGACATGTGTTGTACGAAGCGCTCGCCCGCATCATCGGTGAAGTATTGGGCGTGAAAGTACCGCGTGCCGGGAAGAGGAGAGTCACCACGAACGATGATCATCTCGCCCGTTTCTGAATTCGCGTCGCGGAAGATTTTTGGTTCCTGACCACTCTTTTGCAGGCGGTCGACGAGTTCGGTCAAAGGATGATCGGGTTGAGTGAATTGTGAAACGATCGATGCCATTTCGTTGAGGGAGGCAATTTCGCTCGGGCTCGATGACTTTGTCTGAGCCGGAAGTCTCGCTGCGGATTCATTTTCACCGGGCGGCGCGGGCGCGCTCGTCGACGCTTGGACTTTTTCCGTTACCGATTCGCGGGCCAACTCGGGTTGTATTACGCGCGTCGCTTGGTCTCGATCGACGAGAAACCAGAGCGCAGCGAGGATGATGAGGATCGTGAGCGCGGACTTCTTCATTTTTCTCTCCATCTCAGTAGCTCTGACCGAAGGTGAGTTTTTCCCATTCCGTGAGGAGCTGAGAAGGATCCATCAAGTCGCTGCGTCGTCCGTATCTGTTGCCCGGTTGCGAGAGCGCACCCGTCGCGGTCCCCTTGTAAAGCTCGAAGTGAAGCATGGGTTTGCAGCAGTTTGAATTCACTTTCCCGATGTAGCCTACGATCTGACCCGTTTTAACGGTTGAGTTCAATTTGACGTTCGGCGCTTGTTTTCCGGTGATTTCCCCGTAGCGCGCGACTTTGCCGCCGGTGTGTTTGACATCGATGGCGTAAGTGCCTTCGTAGAAGTAGTAACGATCGCGAATGACCGTACCGTTCGTTGCGGCCACGGCCTGTTCGTCTTTGACTCGGTACAGATCGCAAGCCGCATGCGAACGTGAGCCGCCACCGCGAGAGGCGTTAAAGCGTCGCATTCCCTCTTTGTAGTTATCCGTCGGGCGTTTGATCGTGGGGAACGTCCAAACTCTGGTCGGAGTCGCGATGGGAGTCGAAACCTGCGCACCTGCGCAGTCTGATCTCAGTTTGACGTACTCTTCAGGAACCCAACCGACGCTTTGTTCGAGCGGCCGGGAAGGGAATTGAACTTTCACGAACGTGTACGTGGTCCCACCGATCGTTTTTTTGGGTTGAGTCGCGTCGAAACTTTGAAACACCTTAAGGGTCTCGTGGCGATTTGCAGTGAAGAGAACCTTGTTCAAAGATTCATCGCGAACATTGAGAGAGCCGCTAGATGTGCACACGATGGTTTCAGTCGAACCCGAAAATGCTTGTACACCGGCGGGCAACTCCAGTGGAGCGGCACTTACAGTGACCGGGCGACTCTTGGTTGATGAACGGAAAATCGCGAGTTCGTTTGTGTGAACTCCGACTTGGGCGATGGGACGAAGTTCGTTTGGAGAATAAACCTCGAACGCAAGGTAAGTGAGTTTGTTCGGGCATTTCAGGAAGACGAGTTGATTGAGATCACGCGAAGCTTGCCAGAATGTTTTCTCGTGCTTTACGCCATTGATCATCAAGGCCTGGTCGACCTCGATCGCGCGCGAGGTGAGTTCGGAGAGGGGACTTTTGAGTTGGGACGGAGGCTCACTTAATTCGCAACCCGAGATCGACTTCAAACCGCTGGCGTCGCTCCAGACCAAAGTCTCGTTTGCGGCGACGGCTTGAGTTGCCGCGAGCGCGCTGAGTCCCAGAAGAGCCAGTTTATAAATGAATTGCATTTGCCCCACCCCCACCGAATGTGGAAGCCTTTCGGCCGGGGGCTAAAAGTCTTAAGACGTCGGACCATACGGAGTTGAAAAAAACGGAGAACCCGCTCTAGGAGCGCGTTCTCCGCCTCGTCGGGGTGAGCTAGACGAAAGAAAGTGAAAATATTTTGAACGAGAAGATGGTCGGTGTGCCGAGATCAGAACGGTCGGCCACCATTGATTTGCACGTTTTCTCGCGTGATGTTCTTGTAGTCGATGCAAAGTGGTACCGCGTAGGCAACCACGGTCCCGACGATCGCACCGCGATCTTCAGCGACTTCGAGTTCGAGCGTCGCTTCCGCGCTGGTATTCGTGAGAGCTTGAAGTTCCGAGCTTCCGCTCACATTATTGTTATTGAGTACGCACTGAGTTGTGCCCGCGGAACTCAGCCTGCACAAAACCGAGAAGATGGCTTGTCCCGTTCCGTTGGGCGGAAGTTTTACGTTCAACGTACCGCCAGGCCCGGTGTTGGTGGCCGTGAAGCAAGTGCTCGCTCCGGGAGATCCCTTCCAGTTGCCGGAGAGCGGAGTTACGGGATTGCAGTAGCCCCAACCAAAATTCACATTTTTCATCGTGACCGTTACGTTTTGCTCGACGCCGCTGAGATTGATGAGATCCACTTTGCGCGCCAACCCAGCCCAGCAAGGACCGTCGTTGGCCTTCGCTGATCCCGCAGGCACCTTGCCGGCTTCAGACCAACCTCCCGGAGTGTCCAGCGGAGTAATTCGGACCACGCGCTTCGCGTGAGCGAGTTCAAAGACGAAGAGAATGGCCAAGGCGAGCACGAGCGAATGAGTGCGGAGTGCGACTGAATTCATGCCTACAAGTTTACCACTTCTCCGAGGACTTGCGAGAAGGTCCTCGGAGAATGTCTCAAAACTGGATGGTGGGTCGACGATCAGGGCATGGCCGCGACTCGATCCCTCTTTCATTGACCGGTTTTCATGATGCATTCCATGAGGCATTTCTGGAGCTGATCCTGCGAGCCGCCGGATTTCTGCTGACATTCGGTCATGCATTTTTGGATGATGGTCGTTGGATCATCCGACGAGACATTCGCATAAACGGAAGTCGTTAGCCGCGCTTTTTGATCGCAAGACTCCGC
>SXSP01000498.1 GCA_005792225.1 Bdellovibrionales bacterium
CCGTCGCTCACGCCCGCATCCCGAAGTTTCGCCCGAACCATAACTCGATCGGTCTTAAGACCGATCGAGTTTGCCCGAGCACCAAAGGAAATAGCCAACGGAAGAAAGAGAGCGAGCGCGAGCCGAACAATCTTCATGGGACCTCAAGGTGAATTGTGTACTCTATTTCTCGCCGAACCCTGACCAGAAATCAATGATTTCTCGCCTCGAGCAACTCCTCAAGTTTATCAAACGAACCCGTCCATCCTTGCGTCATGCTTCCACGCATGTCGACGAAGACCTTGATCTCCTCGGCGGTCGCGCGACCCTGAGGCTCCCAGGTGATTGTGACTCGCGTTTGCTCGGGGCCCTCGGATGAAAACTGAACCGTCGTGAGCATGGTTTCGGGGAAAACCGGAAGGCCGGGGTGACGGCCGAGATTTTCCTTCTCGTCACAGAATTGGTTCGTGTAAACGAGGCGATTTGGTTTTTCGATTTTCAAGTACTCAATTCTTCCGTACATCTTCACGTCGGTGCCGTTGGTCATCATATAGAAGGACTTCGCTCCCTCGGCGATTTGGGAGCGAATGTATTCCATACGGAAGCCGACCGGCGGAAGCCACTTCGCAAAATGCTGCGGATTGGTCCACATCTCAAAGAGAGTCTCAATCGGCGCCTCAAACGAACGGTTGATGACGAAGTTTTCTTTCCCCTTGGTTTCTTTCTCGAGATATTCGGCGAGACGATCCCAAGTTCCGTTGCCACCGGCTTTTTTGATAAACTTTCGAGTTTCCGCAGCCGCTTCGGGCGTCGCAAGACTCATGGTCATATCCATCTTTGTCTTTCCCTTCGTCTCAGAGAACAAGACAGTCACGCGAAAGAGCGGGGGGCGACCTTCGCTCGCGCCGTGGTCGTAAACAAGTTTCGCGTACTTTTCGACCTCGAAATAAGTGGTGATGTTCGGGTAATCCGTCCCATCGGGTCCGTGCATCGTGTAGACCCAAGTACCTCCCGGTCGAAGATCCTTGCTGTGAGTCGTGATTGTAAACCCACGGGGGCCCCACCAATGCGCCGCTTTTTTCGGATCGACCCAGGCCTCCCAAACATCTTTGACTGATGCATCGTAGATCCGGGTGATTTGAATATCTTTTGAATTATTTTTTGCGGCCATTGGGTCTTCCCTTCTTCTTGTTTTTTTCGGCGGCGACCGTTTTTAGGTATTCATCAAGTCGATCAAAACTTTCTTCCCAAAAGATGCGGTACTGCTCGACCCAATCGGCAACGTCTCTAAACGCTTCGGCGTTGAGCTTACAGGGTCGAAACTGAGCGTCTTTGCTTTTAGTGATGAGGCCCGCCTTCTCGAGGACCTTGAGGTGCTTGGTCACAGCGGGAAGGCTCATGGACTTGAGGAAGGGTTCGGCTAATTCCGACACGCTCGCCTCCCCTTCGGAGAGCCTGGCGAGCATGGCTCTTCGAGTGGGATCCGCGAGCGCGGAGAATGTGAGACTCAAATTATCCGGCATTGTATTACACCCATCGGTTAATTAACCAATAAGTTAAATATAAGCCGGATTTACCGCGCCGTCAAATTCTTGTCTAACACCTTGAATCGGCTTACCAAATTCCGTAACCCGACATTCGGTTTTGGGCCTCCCCGGAGAGGAGGATGGCGCGGACCGAATCGGCCTGCGCCTGCTGACTCCAATACTCTGGTGCACCCACCTCGGGCTTGCGCCCCAAGAAGCTTAGGTAGGCTTCAGAATAGAATTCTTCTGCCGTCTGGTTTGCGCCTAGATTCGCGAACTCTTGCGAACCGATAAATGCCAATGCGACATCCCGACGCGAGAATCCGCTATTTAATGTTGCAACCCAGTGCTGAAACCCGCCGGCATCCGCCGGTCGCTTTAAAATTCGGCAGTAAAGATCTTGAACGAATTCCTCGTGAGAATAGCTCGCACGCACGCTCGTGGAACAAGTCGGAACAGCGTGCGCGAGGAAGCGATGAAGGTTAAGAGTGCGGTTGTCCGCGATCGCTTTTCCAGAGTCAGAAATCAACTCGCCGGTTTTCTGAAGGCGCGCTTTCAAGGTCGAGACCTCAACGGAGGGTTCAAGTGCGATGGCGAGAGCGATGGAACCTGTGACAACGGGAGCCGCCATGGATGTTCCGCTTAAGACTCCGTAATTCGTAGGTCCATTCGGAAATTGGGTCCGACAGATACCCTCACAAGTCGTCGGAAACGTCGAAAGGATGGATTGGCCCGGAGCCGCGATATCAACGTTCGCACCGTAATTCGAAAAATCGGCGAGTTTCTGATTCGGCGCCAAGGCCGCGACCGAAATCACATTCGGGTTCTGGGCACTGAAGTTGGCGGGATAGGTATCAACGGAAGAATTATCTTGGCCCGAATTGCCCGCGGCCGCCACGATCACGAGTCCGTCTTGCGATGCCTGTGCAATCGCAGATTCCATGGCGGAATCGCGAACGGGACCCCCGAGCGAAAGATTGATGACTCGCACTCCGAGAGACTTTGCCTGAAGAATGCCGATGGAAACCGCGCTCGTGAGAATGGCTCCGATGCTCGTTCCCGCGCGCACCGGGACGATCTCGACCCGACCGCAAATTCCTGAGATCCCGACGCCATTGTTGCCGACCGCTCCGATGATACCGGCCACGTGAGTTCCGTGACCATTGTAGTCCATCACATCCTTCGGGCTACCATCGTAGATCGGAGAGACATCTTGTTTGTAGAGAGCGTTGATACGCGTCTGCGAAATATTTGTCGCAAGATCCGGGTGGTCCGCGGCGATCCCGGAGTCGATGACCATGACTTTGACTCCCGAGCAGTCCGCACCGAAGCGTGAGTATGCGAGGGAGTAATCAATATCGACATCAACGAACGTCTTCATACCTCGGTTTTCGAGTGCCCATTGCTGACTCGTGAGCGGATCATTCGGGAGTGCTGAAGGCTCAATGAGCGAATCGAAGTCGATCGCCCGCACGACGCCGACCCGATCAACGGCGGTTTTAATTTTTTGAAGAGTCGAGAGCGGAATAGCACTCGTATTCACGATTAAAAGCCCCGAAGCTGGCTCGCGAAATTGAAACGCGATCTCCGGAAAAGCCTTTGTCAAATAGCTCTTCGTATTTTCTGGGTGGTCCACGATGGCGACGAGCTTGTTTGCGAGGATCACACGCTCTACACCTTTTTCCAAAAGAAGATGCAAACTCAACCGACTCAGCTCAGGTGCTGGTTGTTGAAACTCAAAATCGTAAGCTCGCGATGCCTTGTCCGTCGCGCCCGCCGCCGGTCGGAGAGAGAGAATCGTGCCCGCCTTCGAATAGAACTGAATTGATTTTGAATGCGAGAGCTCGTCCGGCACGCTCGCTGGTTTGCGCTCATCAGAAGGCGACACCTTTTTGTTGGAAACTGCCGAGAGCTTCAGTGATGTACCAGGAACTGAAGTCTTTGGAACGAGAGTCTCGTTTTGAGACAGTTTATAGGCCGCAAGGACCACAACTAAGGCGAGAACGAAAATTCTTTTTACCACGCGACTAACTCCAGGCATCAGGTTGAGCAGTTAGAACTGCAAACCCGTGCCCGATCGCGCGAGCCTGATTTCTAAGGGTCACTGTTGATGACTTAGGGAGGTGTTCAGGAGTTGATGAGCAAACCCAAGCCTGCGGCTGAGAGGAGTTCTCCGATCCGCGCGGATCGGGTGAATTTTGTCAGTCGAAAATGAAATTGCGCCGCCTACAATCAAGCGAATCGCTCAGCGGTTTCGAAACCAATCGAGGTTGATCGCGAGCTGCGCGGAACTCACACCCTCTCCATTTACTGCAGTTCAGCTGAAAACTGTCTGGGCGGAGGACGAAACTGAACAAACCCCGCCATCCCCTTCGGAATGATTTTCAAGCGCAGTTTTGCTGCACGCTCGCGGACGGATTCGTCTTCGTAGCGGCTCGTGACGAGAATACTGCATCCCGCGAGGCCATTTTTTTCGATGAGATCTAGACCGGTTCGCGACTCGTCGATGAATTCGTAGTCGACTAGAAAGAGATACTGACCCCGGGGTCGGGTCGCGAACCACTCTTCAAATGAAGACGTGGTCGTAAACATTTTATGTTGGACGCCGGAGATGTTCGAGAGGCGATCCGCCCAAATTTGGTGAACGCTCATATCATCATCGACCGACACGAGGAGCGAAGGTGCGTGAAGAGGAATCTCGTCAAGAAACCAACTGGGAGACGCGGCCCTCGGGAGCACGAGACTCACCCGAGTTCCCAAACCTGGAGTGGACTCCACTTCAAGTCGACCACCATGGGCGAGTAAGGTCTGTTTGGCGTGGTACAAGCCCAGGCCAGAACCGCTCTCCCCTTGTTTTCCGTGGGTAAATCCTTTCTCCCCGACTCGCGCCACGAGATCATTCGACATTCCGATGCCGTTGTCTTGAACGGTAACGATGATCTCTTGCTCTTGGCCGCTGAGAGAAACGAGGATGTGGCCCCGACCGCGCGTGGCTTCAACGGCATTGTTAATGAGGTTCGAGATCACCCGCGCGATTTCCGTACGATCGACATC
>SXSP01000499.1 GCA_005792225.1 Bdellovibrionales bacterium
CATGAAGATGAAGTCGGTGATCGAAGGGGAGTAGACCGCTCCGCCCGCGCAGGGGCCCATGATCGCGCTGATCTGCGGGACCACGCCGCTCGCGAGGGTGTTGCGGAGGAAGATGTCCGCATAGCCGCCGAGAGCTTCCACGCCCTCTTGAATGCGTGCTCCGCCCGAGTCGTTGAGTCCGATGATGGGAGCACCGTTTTTAACGGCCATATCCATGATTTTTAGAATCTTGTTCGCTTGCGTGCGCGACATTGATCCGCCGAAGACGGTGAAGTCTTGGCTGTAGCAATAAACAAGTTTTCCGTTGATGCGACCATAGCCGGTCACGACGCCGTCACCGAGGATCCTCTTGTCGCCCATGCCGAAGTTCTGCGAGCGGTGAGTGACGAAACGATCCATCTCGACGAAGCTTCCGGGATCGAGGAGCACATCGAGACGTTCGCGCGCGGTGAGGCGGGAGCCTTCTTTGTGCTTGGCGATCCGGGCTTCGCCTCCACCTTCGAGCGCCTCCGCGTTTTTCTTTTCGAGATCAGCCACGCGAAGCTCGGTGCGCGACAAGTTCGAATTCGATAATTCCATTCAAGTGCTCCGTGAAACGTTAAAGTATCTACTTCAGTTCGATTCGCACGACTGCTCGGCCAAAAAATTTTGGCTTCGGAATCGCCGCAAATCACGGCATCCGCGCCAAAGGAAAACCTTCGGAGGAGCCGATACTACGAGGGAAATTCCCAAAACGTAACTGTCTCACGATGCGTTAGGCAAGATCGATGGCGAGCGGCTGTATGCGCCGCATCTATGTTGGGAATGGAGGCGGGATCAAGGAGCTTCGTCGGGGACCAGCGCTTCGATTTTCTCGATTGCCCGTGTGATATTCAGGCGACCACCGGTGACGACGGGAAAGTTTCCGTAATCCACGGAGGAGAGGAGTGCCTCGCGGACCTGGTCAGCCGTAGCTCGAGGGCGATGGCTCCAAACGAGTGCGGCAGCCCCTGCGACAAACGGAGTCGCCATACTGGTGCCCTGCTGGTAGCGCGTAGAGTTTTCTGGATACGTGCTGAAAATGTCGGAGCCCGGAGCCAACAGGTGCACGAGTTTCCGGCTATAGTTCGAAAACCCTTCCATCGTATCGGTAAAGCTGCTCGCACCCACGGAAATCTGAAGACCGACCGCGAAGGCCGCAGGGTAAGTGGGACTTAAATCCAGGTTTTCGCCGCGACCATACTCGTCGCCGTTACCAGATGCGGAGATGAACAAGACTCCCTGCTTTGAGAGATTTTCGATCGCGGTACGAAGTGCGCGCGAACATCTTGATCCGCCCCAACTCGCGTTGACGACTTTGGCGCCGCGCTTGGCCGCGTAGTACATGGCTTCGATGCCGCCTCCGATGGTTCCGTAACCATCGTCACCCATGAAATCTAAAGGAAGAATCTTCGCCTTCGGAGCGACACCCTTCACGGTGCCCTTCGTGTGATCGGCAGCGACGATGCCCGCGACATGGGTTCCGTGACCCGATCCATCGTTGACGTACGGAGATCCGCTTGAAAAATCCCAGCCGATGACGTCGTCGATATAGCCGTTTTTATCGTCATCGATTCCATTGATTACTTCCGCGGAATTCACGGCCATCTGCGCGCGCAGTTGAGGATGATTGACGTCGACCCCGGAATCTACGACGGCGACGATGATCCCTTCGCCGGTTATGCCTTTTGCCCAAGCATCAACGGCTCCCGTGCGTTCTTGTCCCCAGTTGGCCGGGGCGGGGTCGTAGGAGGCTGAGCTTTGAACGACAACGGGTTTTTCGATGCGAATCAGTTGATCGTTCTCAGCAAACTCGATTTGTTCATCATTGGGTTTGATCACATCGCGGATCAAGGCCTCGCGGCTGTCGGCGTTCTCGCGGGTGTAAGATCCGTCCTTCCATCGCACGATGTACCGATCGGGCACGGCGGTGGCTTCACAGGATTCCACAACCTTTTCCACTTTCGATTCCGAAGTTCCCGACGGAATTTCGCAGGCAGTGAGAAACAATGCGCAGGCGGTGAGCGCGAAGCAAAAACGAACGACGTCCATGTCATCCCCATGCGAGAACATCCTGTTCTCGCGTTATCTCTTCTATTGTCACTTGCCGGCGATGTTTCGGTTAGTCCAACTCTCAAACCCGACTCACCAAGGTCCGTGCAAATCTAGACCTTCGCTCGTAAGAAACTACACGAAATGTTCTCCGAACCATGGGCCAGAGAGAAGCCTCATGGTGCTAGTTTCGTTCGGCGATCAACAAGAAGGAGAGTGCATGGCACGTGGAGAGAAGACGAAGTACTCGGCTAAACAAAAAAGAATGGCCGAGCATATCGAAGAGGGTTACGAAAAACGCGGGGCGAGCGCAAAGAAGGCTGCACGGATCGCGTGGGCCACCGTGAATAAAGAGACAGGCGGCGCGGGCAAACCGGTTAAAAATACCGCGCCATCGAAAAAGGGTGGCAAGAAGGGCGCTGCGGCTCAATCCCACGCCAAGCGAGTCGCCGCGGGAAAGAAAGCCGCAAGAACACGCAAGCAGAACGAGCAACACGCATCTCATTGATTCGAGGTGGGGCGGCCGTGGGGTCGCCCCTTAGATGGAAACGAGAAAGTCTTTCAAGAACTCGCAGAATTTATCCGAGACAAGTTTCGCCGTTTGAGTCACTTCCTCGTGCGAGAGTTTGTGTTTCGAAATGCCGGCGGCTGGGTTCGTGATGCAACTGAGCGCGCAAACGCGAAGGCCGAGATGGTTGGCAGCAATTGTCTCCGGAACAGTGCTCATACCCACCGCGCGACCACCGATCATTTGTAGATAACGAACTTCGGCGGGGGTTTCGTAAGTGGGTCCACTCACTGCGCAGTAAATGCCTCGTGAATGACGAATACTCTTCTTTGCGAGGAGATCGGCCATCTTATCGTTAAGCTTACGATCGTAAGCTTCGCTCATGTCAGGAAAACGCGGACCGAGCTGGGCGATGTTCGGGCCTTTAAGAGGATTGTCGCCCATCAAGTTGATGTGATCGTCGAGAATCATGAAATCACCGGGCTGCATCTGGGGATCGAGTCCACCGGCCGAATTGGTGAGCATGAGGATCTCGATTCCGAGCATCGCGATGGTTCGAGTCGGGTGAACGACCGCGGTCATCGAATGGCCCTCGTAGTAATGCACGCGTCCCTGAAGGCATGCGATTGGAACACCTTTGATGTGTCCCAAGAGAAGACGACCGCCGTGACCTTCAACCGAAGGCGCGATGAAGCCCGGAATCTCATCATAGGGAAGTGTCGTCTCGACATCCATTTCGTCGACGAACGCACCGAGCCCCGAGCCCAATACGATCCCGATTCGCGGCTTCAGCTGCGATCGTGAGCGGATATAGGCGACTGATTCTTCGAGATTCTCTTGGATCATCCGGGTTTAGTTCACCTTTCTCTTGGTAATCAAAGCGGGCACATGAGGCTTTTGCAAGGAAATATTCGTTGCTGCGAGGACCATCTGTTTCGCGCTCTCAAACGAAGTCTCGCGGTTCGCGAAGAGAGTATAAAGCGGAGAGCCCTTCGTGATCGCGTCTCCGAGTTTCGCGTGAACTTCGAGACCTGCGGAAGGATCGATCACATCGGTCGTTTTCACGCGACCCGCGCCGAGTTCGATGGCGGCAAGTCCCAGCTTTTCTCCATCGAATCCCGAGACGAATCCATCGCGATCGGCGTAAATGACATGTTTCGTTTTCGCCTCGGGAAGCTTCGAAGGATCTCCGCCTTGGTGATGACAGAGCTTCTCGAACATCTCCCACGCTTTTCCCGACGTGAGAGTTTGTTCTGCGCGCTGAATTCCGGATTCCCGATCGGGGGCTCCTCCGCCGAGCCAAATCATGAGTCCCGCGAGTTCGATGCAAAGCTCACGGGTATCTCGGAAATCTTCGGGCTTCCGTGAGAGGTACGGGCGATTTTGCAGAATCGAGAAACATTCGCCCATTTCGAGCGAGTTCCCGATGAAGCGGCCGAGGGGTTGATCCATGCTCGAGAGAACGTAAGCAACTTTTTTTCGGTGAGCCGTTCCGATCTCCATGAGTTTATCGGCGAGAGTTTCCGCGGCTTCGATCGTTTTCATGAACGCGCCGGCTCCATGTTTGACGTCGAGGACGAGGGCGCCCACGCCCTCGGCGAGTTTCTTCGACATGATGCTCGCGCAAATGAGAGGGAGAGACTCGACGGTCGCCGTGACATCACGAAGAGCATAGATTTTTTTATCCGCCGGGCAGATCTCTTTTGTTTGCCCGATGATCGCGAAGCCCAGTTTTTCAACCTGGCTCTGAAATTGATCGAGGCTGAGATCGATGCGGAAACCCGGAATGGATTCTAACTTATCGAGCGTTCCACCCGTGTGTCCAAGTCCGCGGCCCGCGATCATCGGTACGTGGACTCCCGCGGCCGCCGCCATGGGAGCGATAATCATGCTCGTCTTATCGCCGATACCTCCGGTGGAGTGCTTATCGACCGCCGTTCCCGGAAGCTTTGAGAAGTCGAGCACTCGACCCGAATGCAGCATCGACTCGGTGAGAACTGCCGTCTCGTTTGCCGTCATACCTTTGAAGAAGACCGCCATGAGCCACGCCGACATCTGGTAATCAGGGAGGTCTCCCGAAGTGAAGCTCTTGATGACGAAATCGATCTCGTCGGTTGTGAGTTCGAAGCCGTTCCGTTTTTTCTTGATCAGTTCCGCCGGTAGAAATCTCACGTCGTGCCCCCGTTCTCAATATCCCGAAGATGCGGTTGTGCCCGTGACGAGCGCGACACCGGAACTCGTCCCGATTCGCGTGGCCCCGGCCGCGATCATAGCCTCAGCTTGCGTAAAGGTTTTTACCCCGCCACTCGCTTTGATCTGAACTCGCTCCGAGCAACTCTCGCGCATGATCTTGACGTCTTCAAGGGTGGCGCCACGACCGAGAAAGCCCGTGGCGGTCTTTACGAACGCCGCTCCCGCGGCCTCGGAGAGCTGACATGCCGAAACGATTTCGTCTCGGGTGAGTAGGCCCGTCTCGAGAATGACCTTCACCGAGTTTCCAGAGACCGCCTGAACAACTTCACGGATATCCGCCTCAGCCTCGCGCCAGCGGGCCTCCTTGATGAGATCAATTCGAATCACCATATCGATCTCGGCGGCGCCATCGCGTACCGCCCATTCGCTCTCGAGAGCTTTGATTTTTGAGAGACTCACGCCGAGCGGAAAGCCAATAACCGAAGCCGTGAGCACCGAAGTCCCCGCGAGTTCTTCGCGGGTCTGACGAACGAAGACAGGATTTATGCAAACGGCTTTGAAGTGGTGTTCACGAGCCTCGCTGCAAAGGCGATGAATCTGAGCGGCGGTCGTCTCGGGTTTTAAAAGTGTTTGATCGATGTAACGGGCCAAATCCTGGGGCTTCATCATCGCTCCGTGAATTGAAGAGGAAAAACAGTTGAAGTTAACGAGCGCCCAATGGAATGTCAGTCAAAATATGGTTCAACTCATCAGCCGCCACTACCTCATCAAGGGACGCGTTCAAGGAGTCGGATTTCGCAGGTTCGTCGAAGCGCGAGCGCGGAGTCTCGGACTCGTCGGCGCCGTTCGCAATCTCGCCGACGGCCGTGTCGAATTTCTCGCGCGCGGAGACGCCGCATCCATCAGGGATTTCGAGCGACTTATCGCCCAAGGTCCAGCTTTGTCGCAGGTCACGGAGATCTTGTCTGGCGATGTGTCTGGTGAAGTCTATGGCGAATGGCGTTCAAGCGATGCTATCCTTGAAGGCACTGCCGATCAGTTCTCGGTTCTCAAGGATGGGGAGGAACCATGGTCCGTTTCCAAAAATTAAAGTTTGTTTTGGTTTTCGCCCTCGTGTTCTCGTTCGCGAGTCACGCGTTCGCGCAGGCGAATCCCGCGGATGGGTCCAATAATCGTCCTTCGGTCTCCGGTCCACGTAAGCAACTCGCGACGATTTTGTTTATGGGCTTGGGTGGAGCGGTGCTCGGCCTCAGTACGCTCAGCTTTTACGGTCGTCCACAGGATAAGCTCTCGAACATAGCAATTGGTTTCGCCTTTGGCGTGATTGCCGGTACCACGTTCGTCACCTACAAAGCCGCGACGAACCCGCAGGAACTCTACGGAGTGGAGAGCCTAAGGGAATTCGATCAACTGGGCCGAGGCGCGGGGATCGTCGCGCAAAAAAATCAGCCGGCCCCTCTCAGCGCCGGCTGGACATTCGAATTTTGAGATTTGAATCTCAACCTGATTTCTTGAATCTTCCGGCAAGCCCGCCGAGTCCTCCCGCTGGAGGCGGAGTTCCCAACGGTGTCCCTTGAGCGGGTTGCGATGCGGGGGGCGTAATACCAGAGCCCGTTCCGGTACCGACCCCGCCAGCTGCGCCGCCGCCCGATGCGGCTTCTCCACCCAATTTTCCTTGGGCATCGAGGGAGGTCTGCTTTGAGATCAGCCCCTTGTTCACGAGCTCCTGCAGTGCGAACTCGAACGGAATGTTTCCTTGGTTGCGGCTGATCTGCATCGTCGATGGAATCTGGAACGTCTTGCCCTCGCGGATCAAGTTCGCGATGGCCTTCGTGTTGCTCATCACTTCGATCGCCGCAACTCGGCCTCCACCCTCTTTCGGGAGAAGAGTCTGCGCGATCACTCCGCGCAAGCTCTCCGAGAGCATCACGCGAACTTGCGCCTGCTGTGACACGGGGAACACGTCAATGATACGGTCGACGGTTTTCGCGGCACTACTCGTGTGGAGAGTTCCAAACACCAAGTGGCCCGTCTCAGCGGCGGTCAACGCGAGTTGGATCGTTTCCAAATCCCGCATCTCACCCACGAGGATGATATCGGGGTCTTCACGAAGCGACGCCTTGAGGGCATTCGCGAACGATTTCGTATGACCGCCGACTTCCC
>SXSP01000500.1 GCA_005792225.1 Bdellovibrionales bacterium
AAGTGACCCTACCCTGAACTTCGCGGGGGACAATAGTCAGAGCGCCACATGTTGTCAAGCGACCAAATCTCGAGGGAAATGCGCTTATTTTCCACTGTGATGTAGAGCGTCGATCAAGAGAGTTTCGGTTAATCCAGAAGAATTGCCTCAAGTTCAGTCTGGACCTTGCCGAAAGTACTGTGAAGCCGCCAAGCCGAGGGTCCAAATGCCTATTTTTGGTCAAAAAAATCAGAGCTTTAGCACGATGGACTTACTGCTTCTCGTCGGCCTCGTCGGAGGAGTTGGCAGCGTTGTCGGGGTGGTTCTCGCCCAAGCTCTCCAAGATGACCGACCGGTGCGGGCCCGAAACACGGCCGAAAACCTGGCGCGTCAAATTGAGGCTCGTCAGATGATTATTGAGAAGCGTCCTCAGAAGAGTGCCCGCGGTCCCGCTTCCGTGGACGAAAACCTTCCTCCCGCACTGACCGACGGAAGTCTCGGACGCGATCCTTGGGGGCGACCCTATCACTACACGGTTCGCAAAGATCCGGCAGGGGAAGGTAAGACAAAGGTCTTCGTATGGTCTGAAGGACCCAACGGCAAGCCGGAGTCGCAGGCGACAATCCCATTTAAAGTTGATGGCGACGACATTGGCCACGCCCGCGAATTCGCGATCCAGCGGTAATTTGATCCCGGTCCAGGTTTAGCCCAGGTTTCCAAATTTCTGTCTCAATCTGCGCCTCTCGCTTCAAGACACGTCCTGGAGATGCCGATCCGTTTGTATGGAGGGATCTTATGATCCGTACATTCAGGTATTCGGCCTTATTCTTGATGTCGACGGTTCTCCTGAGCTGCGCGACGGGCCCCTCTCAATCCGGCGGCTACTTTCGGGAGTCCGCGACGGATGTGATCAATCGAGCGCCGGCATCGATGTCGGTTCCGAACGACGCCACTCACTCTCGTACGCAAGCGGATTATCACTTCTCTCTCGCGGAATCCTATAGCCTCGAAGGCGACACGGCTCGCGCGATCGAAGAGTACAAGTTGACGCTCGTCTATGACTCGCAGGCTCCCCAAGTGCGTTTGCGTCTCGCCACCGAGTACGTGAAGCAGGGCCTGATCAGCGAAGCCATGGAACAAGCAAAGAGCGCGATCGAAATTGATCGCAAAAATGTCGAGGCTCACATTCTCCTCGGAGGATTGTATTCGGCGCTTCGCATGTACGAAGACGCTCTGAAAGAATACCGACTGGTTTTGGGAATCGATAAGGAGAACGTCGAGGCGCCACTTTTCATCGGCGCGCTTCTCGCCGAGCAGAAGCGATACCCGGAAGCCGCTCAAGAGTTCGAGAAACTCGCGAAGAATACCGGAAATCCGAATGCACACGTCGCCTGGTACTACCTCGGGCGCGTTCGCTTGGAAGAGAACCGCTCCAAGAATACCAACAAAGCGGAAGCCGCGTTTCAACAGGCCTTGGCGGTAAAAGGCGGCTACACGGAAGCGAGTCTCGCGCTCGGTCAGCTCTTCGAGGGCTCCGGTCGTCGCGAGAAGGCGATGACGATGTACAAAGCGTTTCAAGAGAAGCACGGCCCGAGCTCGGCGATCGCCGAAGAGCTCTCGCGCATGTACATTGAAGATAAAAATTATCCCAAAGCCTTTGAGCAGCTCACGGTCATCGAGTCTTCGGATCCGAATGATTTGAATGTCAAAGCGAAGATGGCATTCATCTTGATCGAGGAACAAAAGTTCCAAGAGGCGATCGTGCGTCTCGAGGAAGTCCTCGCGCTCGAGCCTGCTTCCGATAAAATTCGTTTTTATCTCGGTGCCGTCTACGAGGAGATCAAAGATTATAAGTCGGCGATCAGTCACTTTCAGAAAGTTCCGAGCGCCAGCTCTTACTTTGCTGAGTCGGTGATTCACACGGCCTACCTCCATAAGCTCTTGGGCGACATGAACAAGGCCGTGGCGACGATTGAACAAGGTATCCGCGAAAAAGATGATCACCCGCCTTTCTACGCTCTCTATGCGTCCTTGCTCGACGATCAGAAAGAGTACAAGAAGGCTGCCGAAATGCTTGAGGGCGCGGTGAAGCGCTTTCCCGATCATGCCCAGCTTCATTTTTTCCTCGGCAATATGCAGGAGCGTCTGGGCATGAAGGACGCGACGATCGCTTCAATGAAGAAGGTGATCGCGCTCGATAAGGATCATGTTCAGGCACTGAATTTTCTGGCGTACTCGTATGCGGACTCGGGACGAGAGCTCGCGGAGGCGGAGCGACTCGTTCGCCGCGCGATCGAGCTTCAGCCGAATGATGGCTACATCCTCGATACGCTCGGATGGGTCTTGTTTAAGCGGGGTCAATTCAGCGAAGCAATCCGCACTCTGGAAGCAGCATATAAAATCCAGCCGAACGAAAGCGTGATTGCAGAGCACTTGGGCGATGCGTACTATCATCAGCAGATGCCCGAGAAAGCGAAACGCCTCTACATGCGGGCAATGGAGACTGAATCCAATGTCGCAAATGTGGAAAAGATTCGCATCAAGCTCACGGCCATCGAGAATCAGCTCCAGACTTTCACGTCTGAAGAAGCCGTTCGCAAGCCAGCCTCATACAAGTGATCAACAGCCGAAGATTCAGCGCGCATTCATGAGCGTCGGAATTTCGGCTTTTTTATTTTTGGGCGCTTGCACGAGTACCCCCATTGAAGCCGAAAAAACCGTTACCGGTGAGGCCGGTTCGGCCGAGGGTCAGTGGCGCGGGCGCGCACTCCTGAAGAATCATAAGACATCGAAGTCCCACACGCTCTCCGTCGATGTTCTCGCACGGGAGCCCTCGCAACTCCGCATGGAAGTCGGCGGGCCGTTTAACGTTCACGTCGCGAGCGTCGCGATGAACGGAGGGGAAGTTCGCTGCAGTCTCACGCAACAAAAACGTTTTTTGTTCGTGCCCGCGGATTCGGCGGCTCTGGCTCGGGTCGTGCCATTGAAGATTCCTCCGAGAGCCCTTCTCGCCGTCCTCTTTGAAAGACCCCTTCCGAAAGAAGAGTGGACTTGCGACACCTACGCTCTGGGTGAGCTTCCCGTCGAGTGTTCCCATAAGACGGAGAAGGTGACGATCAAGTGGCTTGCGCGCAACGGTCTTTCCCGCAGAATCAAGATCATGGCACCCGAAACCGACGTCGAAATGGTTCTTGATGAGGCCAAGTCTAAGGTCCAGTTCAATGACGACGCTTTTGTGATAAACCCTACTTAAGGTTACAGGGTCGAGCGCGCGAGAAGTGCTGCCAGGTTGTAGATTCGCTTTTTCCTTATGCCTCTTTTCACGGTTGATTATGCTTCTCCAAAATTGAGAAGCTCATCGCCCAGCGCTTTCGCCCTGTAAGATTTCTTGCCCTATTTGTCTGGGTTACCCTTATACTTTTAATAGGGGCCATGGATTAATTTGAGACAAGTCTCAAATCGAGGCCCGGCATTCACCGAAAGCACACGACCGTTGGTCAACTGATGGCCTACTAAACAGAGGAGAGTTTATGGCAAATAACTCCACGTCGTTGGACTTCAAGAACCTGATCAAAGATTGGCAGGGTAATCAGAAGTACCGCGACCTGACTTGGTCGGGCACTTTCAACGATTACCTCACGCTCGTTAAGGAAAATCCTAAGATCACACGCAATGCGTTTCAACGCATGTACGACATGATCGTTGAAAAAGGCAAAGTCGAGTATACGGAATTCAAGAAGCAGATCGTTCGCTACAAGTTCTTCGACGACGAGGAGAACGACGGAAAAGACGCGGTCTTCGGGCTCGACGTTCCGTTGATGAAGCTCGTGAATGTTCTGAAGTCGGCGGCGCTCGGTTACGGAACCGAAAAGCGCGTGATTCTTCTTCACGGCCCCGTCGGCAGTGCCAAGTCGACGATCTGCCGGATGCTGAAGAAGGGACTCGAAGAGTACTCAAAATCGGATTCGGGTCCGCTCTACACTTTTGAGTGGGTCGATGAGAGCGGCGAGCTCGATGGTCTTCTCGGCAAAGGCGTGAAGGTTTACCAAAGCCCGATGCACGAAGAGCCCCTGCTCTTGATTCCCGAAGATCTTCGCCCGCGTATCGCCGAGGAACTCAACCGCGGAAACAGAACAGACTTCCGCATCAATATTGACGGCGAGTTGAGCCCGCCCAGCCGCTTCATCTTCCGCGCTTTGATGGAGAAGTATAACGGTGACCTCAACAAGGTTCTCTCACACGTTCGCGTGAAGCGCCTGGTGTTGAGCGAAGCCGACCGGATCGGGATCGGCACGTTCCAGCCGAAAGACGAAAAGAACCAAGACTCGACGGAGCTGACCGGTGACATCAATTACCGGAAGATCGCCGAATACGGTTCGGATTCGGATCCACGTGCCTTCAACTTCGATGGTGAGTTCAACGTCGCCAATCGCGGCATGATCGAGTTCGTCGAGGTCTTGAAGCTGGACGTCGCGTTCCTCTACGACCTTCTCGGCGCCTCTCAGGAACACAAGGTGAAGCCGAAGAAGTTCGCGCAAACCCATATCGATGAAGTCATCATCGGTCACACGAACGAGCCCGAGTATCGTCGTCTTCAGGATAACGAGTTCATGGAAGCCCTCCGCGACCGTACGGTGAAAATCGACATCCCGTACATCACAACGTGGAAGCACGAAGTGAATATCTACAAAAAGGACTTCAACTCGCGCCGCTTGCGCGGAATCTCGATCGCTCCGCACACGGTTGAGATGGCGGGAATGTGGGCAATCCTCACTCGCCTCGAGAAACCGAAAAAAGCGAACCTCACGCGCCTGCAAAAGCTGAAGCTGTACGATGGCAAGTCGCTTCCGAACTATACGGAAGACAACGTGAAAGAGCTCCGCAAAGAAGGCATCCGCGAAGGTCTCGACGGCATCTCGCCTCGCTACATTCAGGATAAGCTTTCGAACGCTCTCGTAAACGCTCAACAAAACAACCGTGGATCGGTGAATCCGTTCATGGTGATGAACGAGCTCGAGTCGGGTCTCAAGCACCATAGCTTGATCGCCAACGAGGAGCTCAAGGGCGAGTACCGCGAACTCTTGAGCGTCGTGAAACAAGAGTACGAAGAGATCATCAAGGCCGAGGTTCAACGCGCGATCAGCGCGGATGACAGCGCTTTGGCTCGTCTCTGCGGCAACTACATCGATAACGTGAAGGCGTACACGCAGAAAGAGCGTGTTCGTAACCACTTTACCGGTCAGGACGAGGAGCCAGATGAGCGTCTCATGCGCTCGATCGAAGAGAAGATCGAGATCCCTGAGTCGCGCAAAGATGACTTCCGCCGCGAGATCATGAACTACATTGGTGCGTTGTCTCTCGAGGGCCGCCGCTTCGACTATAAAACCAACGAGCGCTTGCACAAGGCTCTCGAGTTGAAATTGTTCGAAGATCAGAAAGACTCGATCAAGCTCACGTCTTTGGTTTCGAGCGTCGTCGACAAGGACACGCAAGAGAAAATCGAGATCGTGAAGACCCGTTTGATCAAGGATTTCGGCTACGACGAAATCTCGGCGACGGACGTTCTCCACTATGTGGCGAGCATCTTCGCGCGCGGTGACGTGAAGAATAAATAGTGTCGCTTCGGGCTCCGCCCTTCGCTTTCCCCGGGGCGAGCTTCACGGCTCGCCCATGAAAGGTGCAGATGTCGATACGTGAAGATCAGAACCGGTTCCGCGACATCATTCGCGGCCGGATCAAAGAGAACTTCAAGAAGTACGTCTCCCACGGCGAAATGGTCGGGAAGCGCGAGAACGACTTCGTTAAGATTCCGGTTCCCTATATCGATATCCCGCGATTCAAATACGGTCCGAAGCAACAGGGAGGCGTGGGCCAGGGGCAAGGCCAACCCGGCGATCCTCTGAATGGCGAGCCCGGCGACGGTCAAGGCGAGGCGGGTAACAACGCCGGTCAACACACTCTCGAAGTCGATGTGTCGTTGGAGGAGCTCGCCGATATTCTTGGTGAGGAGCTCGAACTTCCCCGCATTCAACCCAAGGGACGTCCACGGCAGGAAGCAATCAAGAATCGTTATTCGGGTATCGCTCCCGTAGGACCTGAGGGTCTCCGTCACTTCAAATCGTCTTATAAGAGAGCCTTGAAGCGTTACATTTCCAGCGGAACTTACACGCCGGATGATCCCGTCATCATTCCGATTCGCGGTGATTTCCGTTACCGCTCGTTCAAACCGGTTTCGAAACCGATGGCGAACGCGGTCGTCATTTATATGATGGACGTCTCCGGATCGATGGGCGAAGAGCAAAAGGAAATCGTTCGTCTCGAGAGCTTCTGGATTAATACTTGGCTCAAGAAACATTATAAAGGACTCGAAACCCGCTTCATCATCCACGACGCTTCGGCGAAGGAAGTGGACGAAAAGACCTTCTTCTCGACCAGCGAATCCGGCGGGACCCTCATCAGCTCCGCCTATAAGCTCTGCCAACAGATGATCGAGACCGATTATCCTGTTCGCGACTGGAACATCTATCCCTTCCACTTCTCAGACGGCGACAACTGGAGTGGCGAAGACACTCGTCTTTGCATGCGTCTCCTGCGCGAGTTCTTCCTACCGAACGTGAATATGTTCGGTTACGGGCAGGTCGAGTCCAAATATGGAAGCGGCCAGTTCCTGAAGGATCTCGAACGCGAGTTCCCGAACGATGAACAGCTCGTGATGAGCAAGATCGAGAGCCGTGACAAGATTCTCGGCTCGATCAAGGACTTCCTCGGAAAAGGAAAGTAATCATGGCGAACCTGACCCCCGAGCTCGAACGCGCCCGTTTGAAAATTCTCAAAGTGGCGGAGAGCTACGGTCTCGACTGCTTCGAAACCATTTTCGAGTTGATCACTTACGACCAGATCAACCAGTTCGCCGCATACGGTGGTTTTCCAGTGAGATATCCACACTGGCGCTTCGGTATGGAGTACGAGCAACTCTCGAAGTCCTACGAATACGGACTCTCGAAAATTTACGAAATGGTTGTGAACACCGACCCATGCTACGCGTATCTCATGGAAGGCAACCGCATGGTCGACCAGAAGCTCGTCATGGC
>SXSP01000501.1 GCA_005792225.1 Bdellovibrionales bacterium
CATCTCTTTCGGGTCGAAATCACCGGCCACGACGAGATGCATGTTTTTTGGGTTGTAGCGGCTTTGATAGTAATCAACCAAAGTCTTGCGCGAAACTTTGCGGATGATTTTGTCGTAGCCGATAACGGGAATGCCGTAGGGATGTTTCTTGAACACTGTCGAGAATAGCAGGCGACTCGCCTGGCGTCCCGGGCTGTCGTTGGAGCGTTTGATTTCCTCCAAAACGACTTCGCGCTCGTTGTCGATTTCTCCTGAATCAAATTTTGGAAAGCCCATCATTTCGCTGATGACGTCGAGAGCGACATCAGAAAACTCGCGGGAGATATTGACGTAAAAAACGGTTTGATCGAACGAGGTATAAGCATTGAGCTCACCGCCCGATGCTTCCACCGTCGAAGCAATCGCTCCAACGTCGTATTTGTCCGTTCCCTTGAACACCAAGTGTTCGATGAAGTGACTGATGCCTTCTTCGCCTTTTCTCTCATCGGCGGAACCCGTCTTGACCCACATTTGTACTGACACGACAGGTGATTTGTGATTTTCAATCATCAGAACCGACAAACCGTTTTTCAGTTTGAGTCTCTTCACCGACGATTTCGCTGCAGCCTTGCTCGCTGCTTTACTATTGGTCGGCTTGTTAGTCGGTGTTTTTCCTGTCTGCGTATTGAGGGCAGTCATCCGTGAACTCCATGGCTTTTGGCGTTTATATCCACATTCCGTATTGCTTGCAGATCTGCCCCTACTGCGACTTCACGAAGTATGAGCTGGGAAAGATCTTGCCGCCCGAGAACTATGTCTCGCTCTTGACCCAAGAGATTCGTCGAAAAGCGCCGGTGATTCTCGCCGGCTCATCTCAGCGCGAGCTCAGCACGGTTTACTTCGGCGGCGGAACTCCGAGTCTTCTCGAGCCGAGGTTAATTCTATCCGTTCTCGAGGAGCTTGCAAACGCAGGCTTTAAGAGAATACCCGGAAAAACGGAAGTCACCATCGAGATTGATCCCGCGACCGTCGATCAGCCCAAGCTCGAGGCTTATCTCGCGATGGGCGTGACGCGGTTGAGTGTGGGCGCACAGACCTTCAACGAACGATTGCTCAAAGTCGCGGGTCGAAAACATTCGGCGCAGGACACCATAACTCTGCTCACACTCCTTAAAAACGCGAGGGTCAATTACTCCTTTGATCTGCTGTTCGCGCTTCCCACGCAAACTTTGGAAGAGCTTCGCGCGGATGTGGCGACCGCTCTCTATTTTGAGCCGTCTCATCTCAGTGCTTATTGCCTCACGGTTCCCGAGGGACATCCGATGTCCAAAGGTCGCGCTCCAGATTCCGAACAGGCCGAGATGTTCGAGCTAGTTGAGTCATCACTCGCCTCACAGGGAATATTCCGCTACGAGATTTCGAACTTCGCCAAACCCGGTTTTGAATCCAAACACAATCTTCTGTACTGGACGGATCAACCATATTGGGGTCTGGGGACGGGAGCTCATGGCTATTTCCCGCCAGGGTATTCAGAAGAATTCGATCGCGCGGCTCCTTGGGGTACAAGATTCTGGAATGGTCCCTCGATTCAGCTCTACGAAAAAGAGATCGCCCGCCTCGGCGAAGGTTGGCAGCTCCATCGAGATATCACCGAATCGCAGCTTGAAATCTTAGAGAGACACCAGGCTTTGACGGATTTCTGTCACACCTCGCTGCGCCTCGTTCGCGGCCTCGAGGAAAACGCCTTGCGTCTAAAATTTGGAGATTCAGTCGCACTTCACGTCGTTGAAATTTTGAGAACGCTGGAAACCTCGGGTCTTCTTCAGAAAACGAGTGCGGGTTGGACAATGACGAATCAGGGACGCTTGATCGCCAACTACGTCTTCGAAAAGTTGACGTTTTTGCGTCATGAACTTCCTCCCGAATGAGGGCCGTGAGCGGGAGAGCTAATTGACAAGAGTTCATGCGAACTCATAATGGTAACACCTTTGTAAATAGGGTTCTTTCTCTGGAGCGAATGGCATGAACGAACAAGACAATAACGGTTCAAAAACTGAAGGTAAGGACGAGACATCCGCACGTTTCGGCGAAGCGAAAGACGACGCGAACGCCATTCCCGTCGACGCCGTAGCGGAAGCCAAGGCCGAGGCGGATAAGTGGAAGAGCGAATACCTCTACCTCAGAGCCGAGTTTGAGAATTTCAAAAAACAGGTGATCAAAGAGCGCTCGGATCTCCGCAAGTACGGCTCTGAACGTCTCGTCGCAGATCTGCTCGGTGTCGTCGACATTTTCGAAACGGCGCTGGCGACCGAAATGACGGCGGAGAACTCGGTGAACTTCAGAAAAGGGATCGAGATGACGGCGACGGAACTCAAGAACGTCCTCTCTCGTCACGGCGTCACCGAGATCGCGTCGCATGGTCAACCGTTTGATCCCGCCCATCATGAAGCTTTGAGCAGCGAAGAGAGCGCCGAAATGGCGCCCGGTACCGTCACGCGTGTGTTTAAGAAACCTTACAGGCTTCATGACCGCGTCGTGCGCCCCGGCCAAGTCGTCGTAGCAAAACAAAAGTCGTAGTCGAAGTTGAGTAACGAGGTCCACATTGGCTAAGCGAGATTATTACGAAGTCCTGGGCGTCGCTCGTAGCGCATCGGCCGATGAGCTGAAGAAAGCGTTTCGCAAACTCGCAATGCAATATCACCCGGACAAGAACCCGGGCGATAAAAAGGCTGAAGAGCGCTTCAAAGAAATCAATGAAGCCTACGAAG
>SXSP01000502.1 GCA_005792225.1 Bdellovibrionales bacterium
AGACGTATGCGATGTTAAGAGCCGCGCACGCTCGGGCCCGCGAAGGGGGGCGCGTCGTCATCGGAGTCGTCGAAACTCACGGACGGAAGGAGACGGCTGAACTCGTCGAGAACCTTCCGCTCATCCCGCGAAAGAAGATCGACTATCGCGGGGTTACACTCGAGGAAATGGATCTCGATACCATCCTTGAGAGACGACCCCAGCTTGCCTTAGTTGATGAACTTGCGCATACGAATGCGCCCGGGTCTCGGCACGCCAAACGCTACCAAGACGTTTTGGAACTGATCGATAATGGAATCGACGTCTACACGACCATTAATGTTCAACACCTGGAGAGTCGAAAAGATCTCATCGAAAAGATCGCGGCCGTCGTCATTCGCGAAACAGTGCCTGACTCGATTCTCGAACGCGCGGATCAGATCGAAGTGGTCGACATCGCTCCAAACGAACTTCTCAAGCGTCTCAAAGAGGGCAAAGTTTATCTCGGAGAAAACGCGGACTATGCCGCGCAAAACTTTTTTCGCCTCGATAGTTTGACGGCGTTACGCGAAATCGCGTTGAGATTCACGGCGGAGAAAGTTGATCATGAGCTCCAGGCTTATCATGAGACGAAGGTGAACGCCGGTCCGTGGCAAACGAACGAGCGATGGATGGTCGCCGTCTCCCACAGCCCTTATTCCGAGAGGCTGATCCGCGCGACGAGACGACTCGCGTATAATCTTGAGGCGCCGTGGATTGCCGTTCACGTCGACAACGGTGTTCGCTTAAACGACGAAGATCAAAACCAACTCGCAAAAAATTTGAGTCTTGCGCGCGAGTTGCGGGCAGAGGTGGTGACGACGACCGACACCGACATCGCATCGGCGTTGAAGCGCGTCGCCCGACAAAAAAACGTGACGCAAATCATGGTCGGGCGACCCACGCGCCGTCCACTTAAGGATCACCTCGAAGGTGGGTCACTTCTCGAACGTCTCGTGAGGGAGAGTCAAGAAGTCGACGTTCACGTCCTCCGGCAGGATGAGCCGGTGCGCATGACGTCGCGATTTCAGATCGGCCTCAATTTCGAGTCTGGATTCATCCCTTATTGGAACGCGCTCTGGTTTTCGTTCGGCCTTGCGCTCATTTCGGGATTTCTTGAGCCGCTCCTCGGTTACCGCTCCGTTGGGTTTATTTTTCTCCTCGGAGTACTCACGGTGGGATGGCTCAGTTCGCTGGGTCCTGTTCTCTTTAGCGCCGCATTAAGCGGCATCATCTGGAATTTCTTTTTTATTCCTCCGAGGCTTACGTTTGCGATTTCGGGATCTGACGACATTATCTTGGTTCTTACGTTTTTTGTCGTGGCGCTTATCACCGGAACCCTCACGTCTCGCGTGAAAAAACACGAGCGTCTTTTGAGAGAGCGGGAAGAACGAGCGAATGTTCTCTACGAGATCCTGAATGATATTGCCAGTAGTTCAGGTCAAGACGAATTCTTAAGACGCGTTTCGAGTCGATTGGCCGGTGTTCTCGGCGGCAGTTGCGGTGTCATCATCCGTGGTCCCGAAGGAAAGCTTGATCCGATCCATTCCTACCTCGTCTCACCAGGCGAAAAGGAATTCGCGGTCGCGCAGTGGGCGTTTGCCAACCGGAAGCGCGCGGGCTGGTCGACCGAAACGCTCTCCGAATCAAAATCTCTCTTCGTTCCACTGGAGGGAAACGACGAAATTGTCGGCGTGCTGCTTTTTGAGCCGAAACGAAAGAGAACGTTGACGCTCGAGCAAGAAAATCTGCTGCTCTCGGTCTGTCGTCAGCTCGGTCTTGCGCTCGAGAGGCACTTTGCGCAAAAAAAATTGCTGGAAGCCGAGCGCCTCCGCGAATCAGAAAAGCTTCATCAGACACTCCTCAACTCCATCTCGCACGAAATGCGAACGCCGCTCACTGCGATTTTGGGAACGGCCGCGGTGTTGAGTGACGAGTCGAATCCGAAATCCGCCGAGATGCGAATGTCTCTCGCCGCGGATCTCACGGCCGCGGGCCTCAGGCTAAACCGGGTCGTTGAAAATTTGCTCGACATGAGCCGCCTCAATTCCGGTGCTCTGGCTCTGAGACGGGAATGGCATGACATTCGTGATCTCACTGGCGTTGCTGTGAGCCGAATCGGACGCGAACTCGAGACCCATCGTTTGAAGACGGAGCTTCCAGAAGATCTTCCGCTGGTTGAAATCGATTTCAGACTCTTTGAGCATGCGCTCACCAACATCCTTCTCAATGCGGCGTCGTACACGCCAAAGGGAACCGAAATCCGAGTCCGCGCGGCGGTTCGCGACAGCGAAATCGTCATCATGATTGAAGATGATGGACCGGGAGTTCCCTCCGAATCCATTCCTCATTTATTCGATAAGTTCTACCGTGTTCCGGGAACACCCGCAGGGGGAACGGGCCTTGGACTTTCCATCGTGAGGGGAATCGTGGAGTTGCACGCGGGCCAAGTTTCAGTGGAAAATAGGGGCGAAGGTGGCGCGCGATTTAAGATCACCCTCCCGTTGGGAGCGCCTCCAGTATTACCGAGAGACCTCGATGACGAAAATCCTGATCGTAGATGATGAACCTTCTATTTTGCGCACGCTCCGGTTCAGTTTGGAGCCGCAGGGTTTTCACGTCGAAGAGGCGGCAAACGGCACCGAAGCGCTCGAGGTTGCAAAGCGCTTTCGTCCTCAGCTCATCATCTTGGACCTGGGTCTCCCGGATCTCGACGGTCTCGAAGTTTTAAAGGCATTTCGTATTTGGACGAGTGTTCCCGTCATCGTCCTCACAGCAAACGATGATGAGCAGACGAAAGTGACGCTCCTTGAAATGGGAGCGGATGACTACGTCACCAAGCCCTTCAGTGCACGCGAACTCCTAGCGCGGATGAATGTAGCTCTTCGGCACCACCGAAACGACGAGGCTGATTCGCCGACGTTTCAATCGGGCGAACTTAAGATCAATCTTCTCGAACGTCGAGTTGAAGTCGCATTGAAAATCGTGAAACTCACGACGACCGAATTTCAGATTGTCGCGGAACTCGTGCGAGCGAGGGGCCAAGTTGTTTCCCAAGAGCATCTTTTAAAGAGTGTCTGGGGAGTGAATGCCGTCCAAAATCCGCATTACCTTCGAATTTACATGGGTCATATTCGAAAAAAACTCGAAGCCGACTCAAGCCTTCCCAAGCATTTCTTAACTGAACCCGGCGTCGGATACCGACTTGTCTAGTGGGTGGTAGCTCTCCCAGTTAGCCGCATTCGCTTGTACAAGGATTAAACGCCTGCGTGCGCGTCACGGCACTCCGACGGCTCCCTTCTTTGCATTCTCCCGCTCTCGAAAATACGACGGGTTGAGTGTTTCAAAATGAGACGGAGCCTTGGCATCGGGCTTGCCTCTCTTGGCGGATGAGGGTTCCGAAGAGGGAGATGAAAATGGTTATCGCAAGCACAAACAATAAGAGTTTGATGAAGATCGTGGGATTGATTCTCGCGATGTTTGCGCTCGCGGGCTGCCAAAAAGATAAGGCGTCCGTCACGATGAGTTCGAGCTTCATGGGCGTGAGGGGAGCGAGCGGCGTTCAAAACCAGGCCGCGATGAGTTTGAGCACGCCGGGCGTGGTCTATTCTGATGTCACCAACCAAAACGCGTTTCAACAGGCCGTCGCTGGGCTGCTCTCTACAGACACTCCTGAGGAGAGTGTCGGCTTTGTCAGTTGCCGGGCTGAGAACAACACGGGTGTCTTCATCGGTGGTCGCGTCGGTGTGAATGGCGGAGTGCTCAACAGTACGAGTTGGGGAAGCGTGGGTGTAGATCCCAACAGCCTTCTTCTCATCACGGTCTATCATTCGAATGCGGGTGCCGCCGGTCTTCCGAAGCTCCCGTTTAACCGCGCCACCGGCTACATTTCCGGTCAGTCGGCGATCATTGAATTCTCGGATGCGTATGGCTCAATCAAAATGCAGGGAACCTTTAACGCTCAAAGGTTTCAAGGGACGATCTCCTTCGACAACGGAATCCGTTACGATGGTGCTCGCCCCGGAGCGGCTGGCACCCTCGGTTACTTCGATATCGGGACCTGCGAGTTCTTCCGCTGTAACTAAAGATCGTCGAGCGCGCTGCGGCATGCGGTGCGCACGTTCCGTTAGCATCCCGCTTTTTTAATGGACACGGTCGGCTCGCCTGGTTGTAATCGCTGCGATGAGCGACGCGCGACAAAATTCCCATTCACATGATGATCGTGAACTCGGTTACCAACCGTGGTTCTTCAATCGTCAAACTCTTGACTGTGTTGTCGGCGGCGTTTCGGCGATCGATAGCCCGCGGTTGAACATCCGTGATGAGGAAGAAGCCCGCCAGTTCATTCGCGCCTATGGCTACGATTTCGACGACCCCGAACACCGCGAACAACTCTGGGCCACGCACCGTCGCGCGATCTCGCTCATTAAGGAGCAGCTCCTCGATGAGGGCGAAAACATCCCGGAGCGCCTCTACGATCCCGCTCAGCTCACGGACCTGACCCAGCTTCTCATTCTCGCAAGCTCGAACGACAATAAAGAACTCCAGCGGTGGGCCTGCTCGATTTTGCGCGTGATGCACGTTTACGTTCACATGCAGAATGATCTCTTCAGTGCCTTCCGAGACGAGATTCAGGCGCAGATCTTAAAGCCGCTTCAAGACGTGATCCTGCAAGATGATATCGTGGGTTCCACTCGATTGGGGCCGTCGTTGCCTGGCGGCGGCATCAAGCTCCATAAATTTGAAATCAAGCCGTTTAAAACAACGGCGAGTTCCGTCGTGAAACTCCTGGCTCGTCCCGAAAAAGTCGCGCTCACTTTGCTCGATAAATTGGGTGTTCGATTCGTGACGAGAACAGTGCAGGATTCTTTTCGCGTCATCAAATACCTCGTGGATAATCACATCCTCAGTTATCCGCACATCATTCCCGATCAGAGCATCAACACGCTCTACCCCGTGAACCTCTTCATCGAAGTGATGAAGGAGCTGGGGGAGAAGAGTGATGAAGAACTGGATCCCGAGATGGTGCAAGAGACTCTCAAGCGTCGCCTTGAAACCGAGCGCGAACGGGCAGAGTACCGGGAGCGACTCAACGAATTTTCCGGGCCTGACTACCGCTTCGTTAAATTCATCTCGCGCAAACTTGTAACTGTTTCTTTGGGCGAGGGTGAGACCAAACGCGCGTTTCGCTTTTTCTACCCCTACGAGATTCAGATCATGGATTACGAGACATACGTGCGAAATCTCTCAGGCCCCATGGCGCACGACGAGTATAAAAATCGTCAACGGCGGAAGGCCCGCGAGCGTGTCCTCTCGCTCGAGGCGAGTGAATGATGGAAGTCGCTTTTTCCCACGTTCGTTCGATCGTCGGCGCCGCCTTTAATGTGCCCTTTACGATTGCCTGCAGCCTGTTCGTCATTCTTTCGGGCTTCTTGAACTTGCAGAACATCGCGACGCAACTCATGCGGGGCTGGGCCACGGTCGTCATGTTCGTCTTCGGCATCAAGATTGTCTTTGCGGGTGATCAAAATCTTCCCGATCAAGATGGCGGCATCATCGTCTTCAATCACCAGAGTCACTTCGACATCCCGGCGATCATGATGACAACGACGAAGAACATCCGCTTCGGAGCGAAGATCGAGCTCTTTAAAATTCCCTTCTTCGGCGCGGCCATGCGCAAAGTCGGGACGCTTCCCATCGCGCGCGACAATCGAAACGAAGTTCTAAAAATTTACCGCGAGGCGGAGGCGAGGTTAAAGGAGAACACGATTTTCGTTCTCGCGCCCGAGGGAACTCGGCAGAAGGAGCCCGTGCTCGGCCGATTCAAAAAGGGACCGTTTCTCTTCGCGATCAACGCGCAAGTTCCCATCATTCCCGTCGTCATCAAGGGTGCCCACGCGGTCTTGCCGAAAGACAGTTTGGGAGTGAACGTCGGAGCTTGGTCGCGCACGATTCAGCTCGAGTATCTTCCGCCGTTTCCGACAAAGGGCATGCGCCCCGAAGATGTCGGAATGCTCTTGGACCGCGTGCGTGAACGGATGGATGAGGCCTACCAACGGCTCTAAAGACGGCTACTTTCGTGAATCGACGGGGCGCCAGCTGATTCCCTGATCATCCGTGATGACGAGAACGGGTGATTCGAGGCCAACGTTCAATTTTAAAATCACGCGCCTTCCGGCTGCATCCTGCGGGCGAATCTCAAGGATTTGCAAACCGCGCGGAGCGGATGTCAGCTTCTTCAGCGTCGAAATCAGAATGTCCCAACGGATCCATTGCTGGAACGTTTCCCCGTGATCATCGCTTAAGTAAGGACCGATAAAAATGGAGCCTCCGCCCGCGATCGCGATGGGATAGTTCTTATCTTGAAAAATAGGAATTCTCGTCCACTCACGGCCGTCGCTCGTGCGGAAGACGCCTTCTGCTGACACAAACTTCAAAGCGGGCATGGCAGGGCTCGAGGCCATGTCGAAGATTTTCCGTTTGAAGATTTGCGACGTCGTCATCCGTTCGCGAAGGGCTGCGGCTTCGGCCTCTTCGGCCTCGTCGGTGATGGGCCACCAAATATCGCCGATGTCACGAATGTTCGCCTGGCCCCAACGGAGCGAGCGGGTGGCGAGAATCCGAAGATCAGCGTTAGCGGAAAGAGATCGCACGAGATCTGCGTAGGGAAGCGGAGCCGACCTCAGAGCGGCGAGGTCGAACAAGGGGCGAGCGCCTTGATGTCCCAACGAACGAACCGAGAGAACATCGTCTCTGCGAACGAACCCTTGACCGACAGATCCCAGTCGCACTTCCAGCCAGTCGCGCTGTTCGCGCACGACGGCCGCGAAGCGAGATGATTTGATTTGCGTTTGCACGCGCGCGTGGAGGCCGGGGAGGACGAAGACCGAAGTCTTCGCCGGAAGAAACGCGCGTCTTGATGCCACGTCGAGATCCGCCTTCAAAATTGAAGAAGGAAACCATGACTCATCACTCTCCGGTTTCGCGAGCGGCTTCGCGAGAACCCATGAGCCGTTCGTTTCAATCACGATCAACTTTGATTTCTTCGGGAGGATTTCGGGACCGAGGGCGTCCATATCCATCTCCGTGCGAGTCGGGGTATCTTCCGTGAGTTCCGCCTGCGAAGCTAAGTGAAGCGACGTGATGAGATGATCTTCCGGCAGCCAACCGTAGGCGGAGTCCTTCGTCTTGACCCGGAACCACTGCTGAAATTGAACGTCTTTCGTTCGGGTCTCGAGCCAGCGCCGGGGATGGTGGCCGGAGGGGAAGCGGCTCTCGAGCTTCAGGTAAACCGGAGTCGCCTCGGTGGGGGATGACCCGAGGGTCGCGATCAACGCCGGCAAAATGAGAAGAAAATGACGCATTATGGTCGAGTTTGTGATGGGTGCGCAATTCCATCAAGACCAGATCAATCGCGTCTGGACCACGGTGGAGGTGTGCGCTACGCTCACACTCGAATGAGATCTGTCCTTTCGAAACTTCTTTTTTCTTTA
>SXSP01000503.1 GCA_005792225.1 Bdellovibrionales bacterium
GCGAACCACGACGGCTGTTTTCGCGGCGAGCCCCAGAAGTGCTTTGACCGCCGCGCCCGTTTGGCGGCGGGCTTTTAATTCAAGCAACTGACCTAAGAGGACGAGGGTGACGATCACCGCCGCCGGTTCGAAATAAAGCCCAATTTTTCCCGTAACGGGATCAGGAAAGAAGAGCGCAACCAAACTGTAGAGGTAGGCAACTCCAACCCCGAGCCCGATGAGGGTAAACATATTGGGGCTTTTGTTTCGAATCGACTGCCAGAACTTTTCCAGAAAGGGCCATCCGCACCAGAGCACAACGGGTGTCGAGAGAACCAGCTCGAGGTTGCTCCAATGATGCCCAAATCCCATGGTTAAAACGAGAAGGGGCAAGCTCAAAACGCACGCGACAGCGAAGCGGCGGCGTAGATCTAAGTACTCCGTCTGATCTTCCTCCCCATCCATGGAAAACTCGGTGGGCTCAAGCGCCATTCCGCAGACGGGGCAGCTACCTGGTCCCCGTTGCTTCACCTCAGGGTGCATGGGGCATGTGTATTCGACATCTTTTGCGGATTCAGGAGGAGACGACTGTGAAGCGAGATACTTTCGGGGATTCTCATCAAATTTTGTTTTGCAGCGAGGGTTGCAGAAGTAAAACTTGCCACCTTGGAAAAGTGAGCTGCCGCCTTTTGCGGTTTCTGGGTCGACCATCATTCCGCAAACGGGATCTTTCACTTTTTTTGAAGCGCAACAAGACTCGTGTTTCATCCTCGAACCCCCGTCAAAACTGAATGAGCGCGTCCACTCCAAGGCTATTCTCTGTCGCCATCAAGCCTGCGGCCCAGCGCCAACTCGGGCCATACATCAGGCTCAATTCGAACTCGGTTTCTCGCTCCGCTTCCCAGCCGGGCCGCCAGGACATTTCGGCGTCGGTAAACACCGTGCTCGTCCACTGAAAACGCTTTTCGATATCAAAGCGAAACCGACCTTCATGGTTCACGGAAACCTGTGCCTCAATGAGCATCGGCAGAACGTAGCCGACTCCGAGCACGCCGAATCCCTTTTCATGAAAAAGACTCCCTCCGCCGAAAACGTGGAGATAGTTGTCAAACCATCTCCGGTAGAAGAGATCGCCCTCGAGATCCCACTCACGACCGACTTCGAAATTTCCGGCATCCTCGTTTTTAGTTTCAAGATCCAAGCCGATTTCGTCCCAGGTCCTGATGAGCCTTGCCTCCGCCCGTGCGTGGTTAGTTCCACCCTCGAGCCGAGTGTGATTGTAAATATGTTCGTGAAGATGCGGATCGTGTTGGTCGTACTTCCGCATACTCGGAGTCAGCTGAAAATCCTTGTAACGGATGACCCGGGCCATTCCGGTTTTCATGTGGTAGAGATTATGACAATGAAGCATCCACTGGCCGGGTTCGTTCGCGTAGAACTCGATGATTCGCTCCCCGTGGGGGGGCACGTCGACCGTGTGTTTGAGCGGAGATCGATCTTCCCTTCCATTGGCGCCGCCATTGACGACGCGAAAGAAGTGACCGTGCAAGTGCATCGGATGATGCATCATCGTCTCGTTCTTAAATTTGATCCGCACGATCTCGCCGCTTTGAATCTCGATCAGCCGATCTTCGTGAATCGCTTTCCCGTTCATGTGCCAAATGTATCGCTCCATGTCCCCGTCGAGAACGAGCGCGAGATCATGAACGCGCGCATCTTTCGGTAATGCCGTCGATTCGATCGCCCTCAGTGCGTCCACGGTCAATGTGTCGACTGGCTGCCCGCCCGCGAGCGTTCTTCCTGCGCGGTTCTGTTTCAACATTGCATCGGACTGATTCGACCAATCGGTCTTCGTAGCAGCCGCGTGTGCGTGATGAGCATGAGCTGCGTGGTCCCCATTTACCGCCGCGTGAGCACCGTGGCTTTTGTGTTCTTCGTGCGCGCCATGTTCCATCGAGGCATAAGCGTTTGGTTTTTCCTTCGTGGGCGCAAACACCTTCTCGCCGCTTCCAATCCAGGTCGACGCAAAACCCGTGACGTCTTGAACCGTCGCACGCAGCTCGTAACTCTTCGGCTCCGGCATCGTAAAGAGAACGTCATAGGTTTCGGCCATTCCCAGGAGAATTTCTTTGGCCATGACTGGGGTGACGTCGACGCCGTCGGCCGCGATGATTTGCATGGGAAGACCCATGGAGACATAAAAATAACTGGAAGCTCCCGCATTGATGATGCGAAGGCGTACGCGTTCTCCTGGCTTCGCGTTGATCAATTGCGAATCTCGTTTGCCGTTGATCAAGAATGCATCGTAGCCGACATCTGAAAGATCCATGCCGCCCATTCGCGTCCACTCGTTCGAGAGGTGTGTGCCGAGACTTCCCGCTCGGAGCGCACCGAAATAAGAACGCACGGAATCCTTTTTGTAGAGATAGTAGTCTCCATCTTTTCGTAGGTTGCGGATGATCTGATCGGCGTTTTCATCCGACCAGTCACTCAGAACGACGACCGCGTCTCGGTCGTAGGCGATCGCTTTTTTCCTCGGATGAATGATGAACGCGCCGTAGACGCCCTTTTGTTCCTGCACGGTCGTATGCGAGTGATACCAATACGTACCGTTCTGTCGAATAGGAAAACGAAAGAGCCTCGATTGCCCAGGATGAATCGGAGGCGTATTGACGTAAGCGACACCGTCCTCCTCCGGAGGAAGAAGAATTCCATGCCAGTGAATCGAAACTTCCTCGTTCGGGACCTCGTTCTTCACGAGGATCTCGGCGTCGTCGCCTTCCGTGAACTCTAAGACCGGCGCTGGAATTCCACCATTGACCGTGAGGGCGAAATCGACCTCCTTCTGGCCACTCAAATTCAACTTTTCGTTTCGAACCGTGAGTTCGTAGCGAACGGTCTTCGCGTGGGCAAACCAAGGTGCGGTGATGAGGAAGACGATGAGGATGTTTTGAAACGCTGATTTCATTCTGGCTTTCCTAGGTTATCGAGGATGGGACACTCCGGGCGCTGATCACCGTGGCAGTTTTTAGCAAGATGCTTGAGGGTTTTTACCATTTCCTGAAGTTCGCTGATTTTTCGTTCCATCTCGCCGACGTGTGCGAGCGCGATCGTCTTGACTTCGTGACTGGTCCGCGATCGATTTCTCCAGAGGCTCACGAGCTTCTTAATTTCTTTCATCGAAAATCCCAGACCGCGCGCCCGCCGCACGAACGCGAGCGTATTCACGTCAGACTCCGAGTAGATCCGGTAACCCGAATCCGTTCGCAGAGCTTTCGGGATGATGCCGATCGATTCGTAATGCCGAATGAGCTTGGCATTGACGCCGGAAATCTTCGCGGCTTCACCGATGTTCATGGATCTATTCATAAATCAAACCCTCCACGATCAGTTTGGACCTTCCCATCATTGGAAGGTCAAGCACACCTTTGATCCTTCCCTAAAATGCGACAATTATGAGCATATGTTCGCAATTGTCCCAGTCGAGATCTTGATTCATCAAAATACCGTTGAGACGTGCTGCGCTTGATTGACGGGTACGCAACGCCCTTGATAGCCCCAGTGTGACAACTCAGCACAAATAGAGGGGGAACAAGGATGAAGAGCGCTGGTTTGATCTTGGCTGTTTTGGCAGTTTCTGTTTCGGCAATTGCGGGGCAGCGGGAAAATGTGATCGTCCGCGAAGTCGTGACTCCCGCGGCGTCACTTTATGACTTCGTTCCCATCGTAAATCCTGTTCCGATGCCGACACCTTATCCTGCGCCTACGCCGGTGCCTGCACCGGGTGCGACTCCGGGCCCGCTTCCCTCGGCGACACCACTTCCTCCGTTGCCGACACCGCTTCCTGGCTCCATTCAGGCGGCGCAGGTCGATGCATGGGTCGTCCTCGGGCAGAAAGCTTGGACAATCGTCACGGCAAACAAGCCGAACGCAACCGTTCAACAGCAACGGCTCGCGGTTCTCCCGGCGGCCAACCTTGATTGGATGCAGCTCGCAAACTGGCAGGGACCTGCATCGAAGACCTTCAAGGTCGATTTCCCGTCGGCTGGCGCGAGTGTTACGTACACGATCGTGTTCAACTACGGCGGAAGCTTTCAAGGCCAGGGAGCGTTCATCACGAACTTGAACGTCATCCCGACGGCGCTCTCTGTCGGATACGGCAAGCAGCTCACGATCGAAGTGATCGCCGGAAATCCGATCAACTACGGAGCCGAGAACCCCATTGCGGGAATCGAGCTGCAAATGAAATGGAAGCTCGACACGCCCTTTAGCCATCAAGAGGGCGTCCACGCCTATGCCGTTAAAGGTAACGGCGAGATCGTGAGAATCAACTAATAGAGCAACGGCTCGGGCCCATCCACCCGAGCCGTTTCAATTTGAGACTCAACTCATCCTGATCTGGCGAGATTGCGGACACTCGTTCTAGGATGAGTTATGCAGGACGCACTTCGTATCTCCGAATTCACGCCAAGAACGGGTTTGAAGAGGACTCTCCAACCGAATCCTTATTTCAAATTCTTTTTTTACTTCACCATGGCTCTCGCCGTGATGCTGGCGCTCTTTATCGCGCTGGATGTGCTGCAGGTGACGCTCACCGAGCAGCCCATAACGGATCTCGGGATTCTGGTTGCCAGCGGGCTGACGAGCATTCTTCTCGCGACATTTTCGTGGCATACCTTTGGACTCGCTTCGCGGGACGTTTATCACGTCGCCCATGACCACGTGCAAATCGACAGGGGCGGCCGAATTCGGGTGATTCGATTTGACGATGTTACGAGCGTGCGACTTTTCCATATTCCGTATCTGACTGGAGAGTTCGTATTGACCACGAAGTCTCAAGGCAAAATCGTCGTTCCCGCTTCCGTCACTCGTAGCGAGTACATTTTGGAAGCGCTTTCGAGTCACCGCGGGCCTGAGTTTCTCTCACACGAAGCGATTGAAAACTATCGACGCACTTCACTCCTCGCGGATCATGCGTGGAACCGAACTGCCGCGCACTTTGCTGCAAGCAAGTCTTTGCTCACGCGCTATGTCCTGATTCCGCTCCTCGCGGCGTTCGTGCTGATCGTTGCCGCATCAATGGTCAACGGCCATTTAATTCTCGACCCCGTACCATTTGCGAAAGCCTTCCTTCTCTTCTTCGGCATCAACCTCATGGTCGGCATGGGTTTCTACCTCACGTCGGAGTCCATGTTGATGTCGCGAGCGCGCGCACGTCTTCTCGCCGATCCCCAAATGACCCGGCGAGCGGTGAAGATCGAGGAAGCCGTGATCCGACGAGCGCGGATCGGCCACATGGCCATCTCGGCAGCCGCGACGAGCCTGCTGATGATCTTACTCATCAACGCATCTTTTTAGACGCATCTTTTTAGCTTGATTTTCCGCTGAGACGTTCGATCGTGCTCACCAGGATCTCCCGGTTCACGGGCTTCGTGACGTAATCGTCGAACCCGTAAAGCGCGGCCTTATCGCGCTCTTCTTTCATCGCGTGCGCGGTCAAAGCGGCGACGGGCTTCGTGTAGCCCTTCGACCGCAGCTCACGAATCGCTTCCCAGCCGTCGAGTTCGGGCATTTGGATATCCATCAGAACGACATCGAACTGCCCACTCAGTGCGATCGTAACGCCGTCTCTACCGTTACCCGCGAGTTCAAGAGAGGCGCCCTCTTTTTTCAAGAATCGGGAAAGCAATTCTTGATTGTCGACTGAATCCTCAACGAGCAACACGTGAACGTCCTTTAACCGGCCCGATTCGGCGCCTCGGTCGATGGGCCGATGGGATGGCTTTTGTGCGGCCTGCTTAAGCGGAATATTTAATTTAAATGTCGAACCCGCACCGGGCGCCGTCCGCACGAGATCCAGCGTGCCGCCGAGTGCTTCGGCAATTCGCTTCGAGATATAGAGGCCGAGGCCTGTGCCACCGAACTTACGCGTCGTCGAAGCATCTGCCTGAACGAAGGGTTGAAACAATCGCCCCATGGCAACGGAATCGATTCCGACGCCCGTATCCTCAACGACGACGGTCAAGCATTCATCTCGTCGATTGACCGTCATTTGCACGGAGCCCTTCTGAGTGAACTTAATCGCATTCCCACCGAGATTGATCAGAATTTGCCGAAGTCGCGTGGGATCAGAAGAAACCGCATTGGACCCCGTGCTCTCATTGATCAAACGAAAAACGATGCCCTTTTTCTCTGCCTCAAACGCGAGGACCGAACGTACGTCTTCGAGAAACTCACGGAGCGAAAAATCAATCGTTTCGATTTCAAGCTTGTTCGCCTCGATCTTCGAGAGGTCGAGAATCTCCCCGATGATGCTCGTGAGCTGATTCGTGTTCCTTCGAATGGTCGAGACCATCTTGCGATTTTCGCCGTCGATTCCGGGTGCATCGTGGAGGATGTCGGCGAATCCCTGGATGACTCCCAACGGCGTGCGAATCTCGTGGGACATGTTCGCAAGAAAAATCGATTTGGCGGCGTTCGCCTGAACAGCAACCTGACGGGACTCGATGAGTTCGGCTTGGGTTTTTTGAAGGTTTATGAGCGCTTCATTAGCGGCTTCGCGAGAAGCGAGAGCTTCTTCCCGCGATTTTTTTGCCTCTTGAAGAGCGTCCTTCAGCCGTCCGCAAAGGCCCGCGATCGTGGCGGAATCGATGATAAAGATCGCGAGCTTGAGATCTTGATGCCAATTCTGCTTGATGAGGGTGTGGGTTGGCGGAATGAAAAAGTAAGAGGCAAAGAACGCGGATAAGAACGTCGCGTAGATACCGACCGCGAAGCCCCCGTAAATGCCGCTGATCACGACCGCCGAAAAGAAAATCAAAAAAGGGATTTCGGCTAAGATCTGCGCCGGGGTCATCAACTTGATCGCGTAAGCCGCCCAAACCAAAAACGTGGCGACCAGGTAAGGCTTCACGATTAATATTATGCGCAGCTGTTTCGATCGTCCCATCAAACTTTCAATACGGGTCCCCTCGGTGAAGATGGGACGATGGTATCACTGCGATTTGAAGGTAGACAAAGACTTCGTAGGGGCGGTTCTAGCTGACGCCTAATCTTTTCCGATCATTTCAGACGCTCCGGAGCCCTTCAACCAAGTTTTCTCGGAAAGGACGATGACCAGAAGAGTGAGCGGGAGGAAGGCGAACGCGAATGAAACCGCGAAGAGAATCCAGAGCTTCATCTCGAGTTCCTGCGGCAGAAGAAGGACCCCCGTTACGAGGACTCCGATAAAGCCAAAGACCATCAGTTGCAAAGTGACGAACAAGATCACGGCGCCGGCCAGGGCCCGGCGGATGGCCTGTAGCGCTCGTAGGTACACGAGAAGCCCACGCCTTTTGAGGTGCGAAAAGGCCTGATTCATCAGAATTGTGCGGGCAAGGAACCAAACGAGCTTCATTGGCGCTCTCACTCCGACTTTTTGTTTTTCCCGATGATCCAGCCGATGAAGAAGGCGATGACGCCGACGACCCCAACGATGAGCCAAGGGTTCTGACGAATCTTTTCTTCGACGTCGGATTTCGCGCGACCCGTCTTTTCGCTTGCGACTTGCTCGACGAAAGGGGCGACATCGAGAAGCGCGTCGTTCACTCGCGAGAAGTCGCGCGCGACGTCCTCCTTGATTCCCTGAGATGCCGTTTGGCCCACCGACTCCAGTTTTGCGATCGCTTCCGAAAGCGTTTTCGGTTTTTGATCTTGGTTCATGGAAGCCTCCTTCGCGTTCGACCTGACTTATCGGTAGATTGAGTTCGAAATTCGCCTGGACTTCCGGGTTGGTTTCCCGCCTCACCAATCAAAAAAGAGATTGTTTTTTTCAGGATCGCTGCAAAGATAATCGCACGTGAACAAAACCTTGATCTTCATCATTTGGACTCTGCTCCTCCCGGCGGCGGCGTGGGCCGCGCCCATCGGAATGTCGCGGGACTACGCGCGCGTTCAGAATTTCTTGGTCGACCTCGCCAAATCCAACCCCCGAACGACCCGCCTCTTCGAACTTGGCCAGAACTCTCGCGGTGAATCGATTCTCGGTGTAAAAATCGGCGAAGGGTCCGTGAAGAACTTGGTCGTCGCCACCCATCACGGCGACGAATACGGCTCGACCGAGGTCGCACTCGGACTCGCGGAGGATCTCGCGCGCGATCCGATCCAGGGCCGCACGATCTACGTGATTCCGGTTTTGAATATCCCCGGCTTTAATTCCGGCAGGCGCGGTGAACTCGATGGCAACGGAAAAACTCACATCGATCCAAATCGCGACTACCCGGGACCGTGCGGGCCCACGACGCCGTTTCGTTTGCGGAGCACGCGCGCCCTTGCCGATTTCATCGAACGCGAGAAGATCGTCACCTCCGCCACACTTCACACGTCGGGCGCAATGATCCTCTATCCGTGGGGAGTCCCTGCCGACAACACGGCGACGGAGTACGAGCGCGACTATCAAGAGCTCGGCCGTATGTGCACGGTCGCGAGCGACTACCGGATCGGAAACTCAACAGAGCTCCTCTATCCGGCGGTTGGGTCCTTCGAGGACTTCGCGTACTGGAAGTACGGCATTTGGTCGATCCTCTTTGAGATCGGCCGACGGCGCTCACCCGACGCGGATGAATTGCGAGAGCTCGTCAGAGAAAACATCCCCGGGCTCCGCGGGCTCCTGGCGAATGCGCCCTCCACGCGTGCGCCCAAGCATCGTCTCGAATCGACGTGCACGAGCCAATTCCTCGGGATGGATCTCCGAGACGAATAAGGTCTTCTCCCCCATCCAAGAATTTTGGCTTTCGCGTCCACGGCGTTTTCGCTAAGGTGATGCGCTCATGCAAACTTCCACGGCTTCCAATCCAGCAAAGGTGACGGTTCAGCGGGACATCGTGCTCACCGATATCCAGATCGTGAGCCAGGATCTCTTGCGTGATCTCAAACGCGTGCGCGCGTCCTACTTCCGCCTGAGAGCCGAGATGGAGCGGCATAAAAATATCACACGACCCGCCTACTTCGCCTGGTACGAGGACCGCTTCGGCGCCCAATCGGCCCGCGTGAATTCACTGAAAATGAAGTTCGAGGACAAACTGAGACTCGTTCAACGCATGAACGCCCTCTACGCCTACCGTGGCATGACGAGGCACCAAGCGCTCAAGCAAGCTTCCCGTGATCACGAGGCCATGAAGGCACGCCGGCGCCTTGAGGAAGCCCAAGCTCGCGAGGAAGCCGCTAAGGGCGAGAGAACGAGCGCCTCGCAAGCGGAGTCGAAGAGCCCTCCTTCTCCCGACGCTGAACTGAAATGTCTCTACAGGAAACTCGCGCGCGCCCTGCACCCCGACCGGTCCGGGTCGGCCGACTGCCCCGTTCTGAAAGCGTTTTGGCAAGACACCCAGGATGCCTACCAGGCCCGAGATCTTGAACGACTAAAATCGATTTGGACGGAGTGCCTACTTGAGGCGGAATCCGATTTGGGAGACGTGCCACTGCCTGACCTCAAGCTCGCAACCTCAAGGTTGAAGACACGCTTTCATCGTTTGCAGAAAGAAAAAATCGCAAGCGCCGCTGACGATCCCGCGTGGCGCTTCGGCCGGCGAGACTTCGCGGCGCTTGAAGAATCCATCGCCGCTCGATTGGATCAAGAAGAGGCCGAGCTCAGAGACGATTTGAGCGGCCTGGATCGCGAGATCCAGGCTTTCGCGCGCTGATCGTTACTGTTGCGGCGCCAGGTAGTTGACGGTGAACTTAAACGGTGTGCTCACGGGCTTTCCGGTACCGACGAGAATCTCGAGACGGTAGACGTCGGTTTGATGAATGCCGAGTGAACCACTCGCGCTCTTTTGCGAGACGGTGCCACGGAACAAGCTTCTTGTTTCACCCGAAGCGGTGACCGCTCGCACTTCAACGAAGGCTCGGTCATTTGTTTCGAGATCCACCCACCACTTCAAATTCGTTCCGCCGAGAATGCGCAAAGTCTCAACCGGAGTGAACGTGTCGGAGTTCGCCGCCGGAATATCCAGATCATCAGATCCGCGGAACACTTGGGTCGTATAGTGCATCGTCTTTACCATCGAACTCACGATGCCTTTGGGTGCATACGCCGCGTACGAGTTCGGCTTCACTTCGAGATACGCCCATCCTTGATCATTCGTTTCGATTTCACCGTGGCCGCCCGAGTAATCTACGAGCTTCACCTTGGGACCGAAGTTGGTCGCCACCCACTCGCGCCGGCTCGCGACCATGTTGTCGTTTAAGCCAACGAGAAGCTTTGGTCCACCCTGGCGTTCATAGACGAGAAAGTCATCATCCGCCCAACGGTAGATCGTCGAACCCGACGCCAAGATATTGTGAATCCAGAGAAGCGTATCGATGGCGGGTTTCAATCCGTAATCGTAGTAGTCTTTCCAGAAAACGGTGGGATATCCTTCCGACGTCAGAATGAAGGCGTACGAGAGGGTTTTGTTTGAAACCGTCGGGAAGCTCCGATCCGTGTCGTGATTCTCCACGAACGTCACCGCACTCCGCGCATCGCGTGCGACGTACCCCGCGTGTACCAGTTCACGCAAGTTAAAGAACCCCTTCGCGTTCGCCATCGCCTTCAATTTTCCCCAGAGTGGAAAATCAAGAACCGAGGCGCGACCAAAAA
>SXSP01000504.1 GCA_005792225.1 Bdellovibrionales bacterium
GAACGCGGACCTGAAGCAACAAATCAAGGTCTACGAGACTCTCAAGCAGGATTACCTGAAGACACAGGCGAGCGCCGACGAGCAAGAGAACTATCAGGAATTGATGGATAAGCTCTCGCTCCTTCAAGACGAGGCGAAAGAAGAGAAGAGCAAACTTGAGCAACAGGCCGACGAGAACGCCAAGAAGGCTCAAGCTTTGAACAAGTACCAGCAGATGATCCGAAACATCGTGAACTCGAACATGATCCAAAAATCCCGGATCAAAAATCGCGATTCGTTCATCGACGTCAAGGAACAAGAGATCGGCGAGAAGGATCAGGAGATCGACAGCCTCGAGCAGTCCGTCGCTCAGAAGCAGCAGCAGATCCAGCAGAGCGAAGCGCAAGTGGCGAAGCTCAACAACCAGTTGGATGCGAAGATGAAGCAGCTCCGCGCTTCGTACAACGCGCAGAAGATCTCAAAAAAGAAGTTCGAGCAACAGCAAGCGCAGCTTCGCGAAGAGGCCGAGGGAAAAATCGCGAACTTGCGTGAGCAAGCCGACCGCGTTCGTCAGGAACTTGAACAGGCAAGCCAAGAGCTCAAAGACACCAGCACGAAACTTGCGGATGCAACCGGCACGGTCCAGAAGCTCGGTGCTGAAAAAAGTCGTCTTGAGGGTGAGCTCGCCGGTGCGTCCGCTCGTCACCAGGCCGACGTCGACAAGTTGAAGGGTGACTTCGAAGCCCAAAAGGGTCGTGAACGGGCGGCCTTCGAGGCGGCTCTCGCGAAGGAAAAACTCTCGGGTGCGCAACGCGCGGCTCGCGAGGCGGCTTTCGCGGCGGAAGCGAAGCGCAAGGCCGATGGTCTCGCGGGTCAAATCGCCGACATGGATCGCAAATACAAAGATACACAAAAAGAACTCGCGAAGGCGCAAGAGAATCTCAATGCGCGCAAGAATCTCGCGAAGCAAATCAAACAAAACTTCGCCGCCTCGGGTGTGAAAGCCGAAGTCGACGAAGGCACGGGCGACGTTCTTCTCTCGTTCGGAGACGAATACTTCGATACGGGTGCCGCGAATTTGAAACCGAAAATGCGCGCCATTCTTGAGAAGGCGATGCCCGCTTATTCGGCGAGCTTGTTCGAGAATCCAAAAGTGGCCGAGAAGATCCAAAACGTCGAAATCGTAGGTTTCGCGTCGCCAACTTACAAAGGCAAATACGTGGATCCGCAGAGCTTGGACTCGCGCGACCGTGAGGCGATCAATTACAACCTTGACCTCAGTTACAACCGCGCCCGCTCTATCTTTAACTACGTATTCGATAAAGAGAAAATCGAGTTCCGCCACCAGAAGAGACTCTTGCCTCTCGTGAAGGTGACAGGGCGAAGCTTCCTCGCAAACGACAAAGAAAGAAACCCGGCCAACGGCGATAGCTCGACGGAAGGTTTCTGTAAGCGGAACGACTGCGCGAAGCTGCAACGAGTGATCATTAAGTTCACTCTCAAGGATTAAGACTTAAGGAATTAGGGGAGACTTTATGGGTTTCGAAGCAATGGTTCATCAGGTGTTGCAGACGATCGTCACCTACGGAAAAGTCCTGCACTTACCGGTGTTGACGGCAGCGTTCGTCGTCGGCGTGGTTCTCCGCGTGCTCATCTATCACACGGTGAAGCGCCACGCTTGGTTCTGTCGCGAATTCGAAGTTCGCACGAGCCGCTTCTTGACGAAAGAAGCCGACACGACTCCGAAGACTTCGTCTTTCTACGTGATCACGAAGCGCCTTCTCGAGATGTCGTTCTACGAGGTCTTCGAGGCGCGCGAGCGTGAGCGCAAAGAAAAGCCCGATAAACTCATGTTGATGAGCGATCGCCTCTTTCTGATCAAAATGGGTTGTGCCTGGCTCGTTCACGACATCATGAAGCAGATCCGCTTCCTGAAGTACGGAAGTCAGCCTCCGAAACTCTTGAATATCGCGAAGCACACATTCTCGAAAAACCCGGCATTTAACCGCGTTCTCGGTGTTGTGGACTCGGTTGCCGTGAATGACTTCCTGAATATTCTTCCCGGACTTTTCGTTATCGGTGGTATCTTCGGTACGTTCCTCGGTGTCATGCAAGGTCTTCCCGAACTCGGCGGAATGAACCTCGATGATCCGGAAAAAACAAAGGCGATCATGGACCGCTTCCTCGTTGAGATCTCTCTCTCGATGGGCGCCTCGATCAAAGGTATCTTGCTGAGCGTTTTGATGACCCTCGTGAACACCGCTTTCAATCCCGAGCGTTTGTTCGGTGACATCATCGATCGCCTCGAAGTGAGCCTTGATCTTCTCTGGAACTACGCTCACTCGAACGAAGTTCCCACGAACCTCAAGTCGTTCGATGAGAACCTAGATCCGAGAGAAGCGCTCGCCGCGGCGGCCTTGAACCAAGAGCTTGATAAATCGCGCGATCGTCATCGCGCGGAAGAGACTCCGACCGCTAAATCTGCTTAATGTAAGGACCTCGTTCGATGAGTGAGAAATGGACCTGCCTTGTCAGGATCAAGTCTGGAGACGGTTTGCGATCACACCTGATCGAGAAGCCGTCTTTTACCTTGGGCCGAACGCAAGACTCCGACGTTCCGCTCATCGCCGCGAGCATCAGCCGCGTCCACCTCGTCATTGAAGTCAAAATCGGTGAAGTGTGGGCGACGGATAAGAACTCGGCCAACGGTACATTCCGAAACAACATGCCGATGCCGGCCGGTGTTCCCTTGATGCTGGCTGCCGGAGACGTTCTCCGTCTCGGTACCGAGATGGATGAGTTCCAGTTTCTCGCGTTCCCGATTCCCGTTGAGCTCCGTTCCGCGGAGACGCGGGCCGAGTCGCTGAAAGACTCGATGAAAGAGCTCGCAAAGCAATTTGAGCAGCAGTCAAAAGAGAAAGTCGAAAAAGAGTTGCGTCGCGCCCGCAGTGAATCGGAACAGATTCTCGCCGAGGCGAAAAAGCGTGCGGAGATCCAGAAGACCCAAGATTCGCTCGAACTCCAAGAGCGTCGGGCGGCGATGGAATCAGAGATCGCGAAGCTTCGCGATGACGCGGCCGAAGAGCTCGCGCGCGAACGCCTAAAGGCGAAGCGCGAAGCCGACAACATGATCGCCGAGGCCCAGCGCTCGATTCAAAAAGACTTCGAGGAGTCGAGCCACAAGATCGAAGCGCAAAGAGCCGAGGCTCATACGCGCTCACTCCATTTGATTCAGCAAGCCGAACTCAAGGCACAGAATTCATTGAACGAGGCTCGTGAAGAGGCGATGAAGCTTCGGAACGACGCCTCCGAAGAGGCGCGCCAGATTCATAAGGATGCGGTCGCTAAGGCGGACGAATACATTCAAGAAGTTCAGGCGAAGTACGCCAAAGAGATGGCCGAGCAGAAAGTTCAGATGCTCGAAGGCGCGCGAGTCGAAGCACGCCGCGAGGCCGAAGAAATCATCGCGAACCTGAAGCAGAGTAAAGAAGATCTCGAGACGAATACGAATCGTCTCGAAAAGCTGCAGACTCAGATTCTTGACGCGAAGAAAACTCTCGATGTCATCGAAGCCGCTCGGAAAGCGAAGACCGAAGAGGTTGAAAGGCTCAAGGCCGAAAACGAAACGCTCATCCAAGAACTCAAAAAAGCGACTGAGATCGAAGAGCGTCGGGACAAGGCTTTCCGCGAACTCGAGGCGTTCACGAAGAAGCGCGAAGAGCGCGAGGCCGCCATCGATCGCGAGATGAAAGAGCTTCGCGAGAAGCGCCTTCTCGAAGTCGATGCGCAACATCGTGAGCAGGACGCAGAGCTCGCCAAAGCAAAAATGAAAGCTCTGGAGGACCTGAAAAAGGTCATCGAAAAAGAAGAAGAGAAGTACGAAAAAACCAAGCGCCTGCGCGCGATGGATCTCGCCCAGAATCTGAACGCGAAGCTCATTCCGCAGCTGAACGCTTGGTTCGAAGACCGCGAGAATGCGCCCGGCCAGATGAAGGCCGCGATCGAGCAAGTCACGATTGATTGCCTCGCGAACAAGGGCACGGTTCTTCAGGGTGTCTCCGTACTCGAGGGGCAGCCTCAGCAAACGGTCGAAGAGCGCGAAAAGAAGAGCCTGCGCGCGATGATCGCGGTGGCCGTCGGTTTCATTGTGATCGGATACGTCTTCCGCTCGGAGATCCAAGGATTCGTGCAAAGGGCATCCGCTAACAGCTACGGCACGAAGGTGCTCGAGGATCGTCGCATCCAGTCGATCTACAATCCCTCGCAAAATGCGGAGTATCGGCCCACGTACACCGAGAACGTTCTCTATATGAAGAACTACTACGACGTGAAGTCCGACGACAAAACGCGTGATGCTTGGACTTTGAAGTTGAATAACCTAGAAGTTCTGCGCCCCATGAAGCTCTCCGAAGAAGACATCGTCATGTTCATCGCCAAAGAAATGAACCTCGTGCAGAGGCTCAATATTCTTCGCGGCTCCATCGACGCTGTTTACCTCAATGAGGGTCTCGAGCGGATGCGCAAGGCCGAAGAAGAAGACGTCGCGGATCTAAAAAAGATCCTCAAGGGCGATGCGAACTATCAAAAGATTCGCGAGCTCGAAAAGGCTTTCCTGGCTGACTACATGGCGAAAAATAAGCCCTAACTCGTCTCGCAGTGCATCAACTAAAGTTTTAGTTGGTAACAACTAAGACTTTAGTTATTCTTTGAGCCACAGGAGAAACCCGTGGCCAAAACAAAAACCAAAACCGGCGCTCAAGAAGAAAAGCTCCTCACCGACGTCGAGCTAGAACTCATGACGATTCTCTGGCGCCTGGGCGAGGGCTCCGTCGCCGACGTCCTCGAGGGACTGCCGAAGGGGCGTGATCTCGCATACACATCGGTGTCGACCATCTTGCGGATCCTCGAACAGAAGGGGGTTCTGAAAACGAGAAAAGAGGGTCGCGGGCATGTCTACATTCCTGAATTGAAAAAGGCCGCATACGAATCAAAAGCTCTCAAGCATGTTGTCGATCGCGTATTCGAAGGAACGCCCTCGGCCCTCGTTAAGCAACTCCTTCAGACGATCGATGACCGAGAGCTCGCTGAACTCAAAGCTCTGATCGATCAAGCGGGGAGAGGCCAATGAACTTTGCGGTGACCGCCTCGACGTACCTTGCGCTGAACGGCGCCGTGATCGTCGGGTACATCGCGAGCACGTTGGTCAGTCGTTTGATCAAGGTTAGGGCAAAAGACGAACTCTCGCTCGCTTACCTGGTGCTTCGCGGTCTGCTGTTTGTGACGATGGTCATGCCGTGTTTGCCGCAAACCTCCGCCTTTGAGCCGATCGTGAAAGTTTGGTCGGCGCCGTCGCCGCGATCCTTCGATCGTATTCATTCTGGATCGCGCGGCACAATTGAACTTCCACGCGTTGCAAGTTCGCTCGATGCGGGGTCGACGATCTCGGCTTCGGCGCTCGCCTTCGTTCTGCTCATTTCGATTGGATGCGGCCTGTTTGTCAGAGACCTCATTCGCTTGCGGCGAATCGTGAAAGGCTCCCACCGCATTCGACATCTTGGTGGAGTCAGGATTCTCGTGCATGACCGAATCGCTATTCCGTTTTCTTTTGCGTTTTTCAAATGGGCCTACGTGATCATTCCGACGAGAATGATCGCAGTGCGATCCAATTATCAGATCGCCCTCCATCACGAAATTCAGCATC
>SXSP01000505.1 GCA_005792225.1 Bdellovibrionales bacterium
ATCAGAACGATGGTGACTCCGTTTATCGGCTCTTCTACGACACCGTAAAAGGCGGCGATTTCCGGGCGCGCGAAGCTAACGTTTACCGCCTCGCGGAGATTTCTCCTCGCATCATCGATCAGTGCGTGGCTCAAGGGGTGCCCTTCGCTCGTGAATACGGCGGCACGCTGACCAACCGCTCGTTCGGCGGAGCGCAAGTTTCTCGAACATTCTACGCTCGTGGCCAGACCGGTCAGCAGCTCTTGATCGGTGCTTATCAAGCGATGATGCGCCAAGTGGAGCTCAAGTCCGTGGAACTCTACACTCGCCGAGAGATGCTGGATCTCGTTTTGGTCGACGGAGTCGCGCGTGGCGTGATCATTCGCAACCTCGTCACGGGCGAGCTCGAATCGCACGCGGCTGACGCCGTGATCTTGGCGACGGGTGGATACGGAAACGTCTTTTACCTCTCGACCAATGCGAAACTCTCGAATACGACGGCTGCGTGGCGAGCACACAAAAAAGGCGCTTACTTCGCGAACCCGTGCTTCACGCAAATTCATCCGACGTGCATTCCGGTTTCGGGTGATTATCAATCGAAACTGACCCTGATGTCGGAGTCCTTGCGAAACGACGGTCGCGTTTGGGTTCCGAAGAAAAAGGGGGATACTCGGTCTCCCGAGCAAATCCCCGACGACGAGCGAGATTATTACCTCGAGCGCATTTACCCGAGCTTCGGAAACCTCGCTCCGCGAGACGTTTCCTCGCGTCAGGCGAAGTTCCGTGTTGATGAAGGACTCGGCGTCGGCCCGACGGGGAAAGCGGTTTATCTTGATTTCCGCGATGCGATCAAACGCTTAGGCGACAAAGTGATCTCGGAGAGATACGGAAACCTCTTTGAAATGTACGAAAAGATCACCGGTGATGATCCTTACAAGGTTCCGATGCGGATCTACCCCGCGGTTCACTACACGATGGGCGGACTCTGGGTCGACTACAACCTGATGAGTAATATCCCGGGGCTTCACGTCTTGGGTGAGGCGAACTTCTCTGATCACGGCGCGAACCGTTTGGGTGCCTCGGCCCTCATGCAAGGTTTGGCGGATGGATATTTCGTTATCCCCTACACAATCGGTCACTATCTCGCGAACACGAAGATGCCGAAAGTCGACATCAATCATGACGCCTTCAAGGCCGCCAAGGTCGAGACTCAAGCCCGCATCGATAAACTCATGTCGATCAAAGGTTCGCGGAGCCCGGATGATATTCACCGACAACTCGGTCATATCATGTGGGAATACGTAGGCATGTCGCGTACGAAAGACGGTCTCACCAAGGCGATCGGCGAAATCCAAAAACTTCGCGACGAGTTTTACCAGAATCTTAAGATCGTCGGAGAACCGAACTACATGAACCCCGAACTTGAAAAAGCGGGGCGCGTGGCGGACTTCCTTGAGCTCGGTGAATTGATGGCTCACGACGCTTTGGAGCGCAATGAATCCTGCGGTGGACATTTCCGTGAGGAATATCAAACGCCGGATGGAGAAGCTCTTCGCGATGATGCAAACTATTGCTACGTCGCCGCCTGGGAGTGGGGCGGAGCGAAGACGAAACCCGTTCTGCACAAAGAGCCTCTTGAATTTGAACGCGTGAAGCTCGCGACTCGCAGCTATAAGTGATGAGGGATTGATCATGGCTGGAACTGGACAAACAAAAATTAATTTAAAGCTCAAAGTGTGGCGCCAGGCGGGACCAGAGAAGGCGGGTCACTTCGAAGATTACGATGCCACGGGTATCAGCACCGATGCGTCTTTTCTCGAGATGATCGACATCGTTAACGAGCAGCTCATCCGCGCGGGTAAAGACCCCATCGCCTTCGATCACGACTGTCGTGAGGGCATCTGCGGATCTTGCTGCATGACGATCAACGGAAATCCACACGGACCCGAACTCGGAACGGCAACCTGTCAGCTGCACATGCGGAAGTTTCACGATGGCCAAACAGTCGTCGTCGAGCCTTTCCGTGCGCGCGCGTTCCCGGTCGTTAAAGACTTGTCGGTGGATCGAACGGCACTCGAGCGCATCATCGCCGCGGGCGGATACGTGTCGGTGAATACCGGAAACGCTCCCGACGCGAACGCGATTCCTGTTCCGAAGGTCAATGCCGATGAGGCATTCAACGCGGCCGCTTGTATTGGATGCGGAGCTTGCGTCGCCGCTTGCGTGAACTCTTCCGCAATGTTGTTCACGGCAGCTAAAGTTTCGCACTTAGCACTTCTCCCGCAGGGTGAACCCGAGCGAAATGAACGCGTGCTCGCGATGATGAAGACGATGCAAGAGGCAGGTTTCGGCAACTGCAGCAACACCGGTGCATGTTCGCTCGCGTGTCCTAAAGAGATTACCTTCGAAAATATTGTCCGTATGAATCGCGAATTCACGAGAGCGTCGGTAAAAAGCCGCTCGTAAGTCGAATGCGTGATGGCCGGCAACCCGCCGGCCATCGAGCTACCGAAACGTTCGAATCCAACTCTCCCCTTCTTCCTTCGGCATTGGCTAACAACCTCAGTTATCAACAAACCGTCATGAGATCTGAATAGGTTTAGCGCCTAATCAAAGTAATGACTTTGTTCGAAATCATCGTAGATAGAGGGGAAGCTCATGGATTCGAGATTCGTCATCGCGTTCGTCGTTCTCTTTTGCTCTCCGGCGCTCGCCGGTCCCAAGAAATCGTCCACGCCTGAAATTGTTCCCGGTCAGTATCTCGTTCAGATTCATCAAAATCCAAAAACAACTTTGGCCCAAATCGGCCAGAATCTAAATGCCCGGGTGGTTGAGCAGATTAGACCAGATGTCTATCTTATCGAAAGAAATAAGAACGAACCCGTCGCGAGCGCGCTTCGTAAACTTCAAGCAAATTCAATGGTGACTCTCGCCGAACCCAACATGATTGTTCGTACGTCTAAGATGCCGAACGACGCCGAATACGTAAAACTTTGGGGGCTTACGAATCATGGTGACGCGGATAAAGACGGCTTGCGTGGTTTAAAGGGTGTCGACATTCAAGCGGAGCGAGCATGGGAGCAAATCAACAGCGCTCAAAGCGTCGTCGTTGCGGTGATCGATACGGGCATCGATTTCTCGCATCCCGATCTCGCGGGGAATCAGTGGGTCAACGTACCCGAAGCTCAAGGAGAAGCAGGTGTCGATGATGATCAAAATGGTTTCATCGACGATATTCACGGCTTCAATTTCATCGGCAACAACGGGAATGTTCAGGATGACTACGGGCACGGTACCCATTGCGCGGGAACCATCGGCGCGACGGGTGACAATGGCATCGGTGTCGTCGGCGTTGCGTGGAACGTTCGATTGATGGCGCTTAAATTTCTGGATGCGTACGGGAGCGGAACGATCGCGGATGCCGTTAAGGCCATCGATTATGCCCGCCTCATGAAAGCTCAAATCCTGAACAACTCGTGGGGCGGCGTCGGGACTTCTGAGATTCTTAAGCGGGCGATCGCAGATACCCAAACGGCTGGACAACTCTTCATTGCTGCTGCCGGAAATAACGGCGCGGATAATGATACGACGGCCATTCAACCCGCCGGACTCCCTTTTGATAACATCATCTCGGTCGCTGCCGTGGATAACCGTGGAAACCTCGCCGAATTTTCGAACTTCGGCGCGCAGACAGTTCACCTTGTGGCGCCCGGGGTAAACATTTTTAGTACTACTCCGGGTGGTTACGAGATGAACTCGGGTACTTCCATGGCCGCACCTCACGTCACGGGGGTCGCGGCGCTCGTCCTCTCGCAAAATGCTTCCATGACTTACGGGGAGTTAAAGGCGCGGATCTTGGAATCCGCGAGGCCCCTCGTACTCACCCAAGGGCGCGTGAAGACCGCAGGGATCGTCGACGCATACTTTGCTGTCTCAGGAGAAGAGCCGCCGAAGCTTGATCCGAACGATCCGGCGCTTTTTGCGAATCAAATTTCTTATTCCGCTTCGACGCCGCACCCTTACCCCAATGGCTATTCTGAAACATTCCGAATAACCATCCCTGGAGCCAAACGAATCTCAGTGAGGTTTTCAAAATTCTCGACCGAGTCGCTCTACGACAAGGTTTATTTCGAAACGGCGTCGGGTGAAAAGCGCGGCGTTTGGAGCGGAAATCGGACGGGCCAATATTCTCCGGTTGTTGAAGGTGACACGATGATTTTAAAAGTAAAAGCCGACACGACCAAGCGTGATGAGGGTTTTGATATCGATCTCGTTGCGTACGAATAACTTTTAGATTTCCGACCGAGGGCGAAGCTCACCCTTCCAGGGTTTCACCTCTGTCTCGTAGCGAATCTCCTGCAAGAACTTCTCAATGCGGAGATTGACGAAATCAGGAAGATCCAACTGCGTGCAATGTGATCCGTAGGGCACGCGCAAGAATTGACTTCCGCGAACGCGTTGATGCATTCGCTCTTGATGTGATAGCGGAGTGACGCCGTCTTTACTTCCGCTGATGATCAAGGTCGGAACATCGATTCGATCCAATACGGGTGATCCATCGTACTTCATCATTTGATCAAAGAGGGTGATGAAGACATCGAGATCCATTGAAGCCACCCCTCGGGCGTAAACTTCAATGTCCTTTAGACTCGTGAGACTGAGGTTGAAGCCACCCGCAAGCGACGAGAGCGGGATCGCGAGCGGATGCGTGACGGCTCCCCTCCAGATACTCGCGAGAGTTTCCGGAAAATTTCTATGTCCCTGGCGGAACATCTTGAAGACTGTCGAAATCGTGTCGACCCCGAGGACACCACCAAACATGCCTTTGATCGGATTCGTGGCGAAGCCATTGATGAACACCAGATTCGCGACTCGCTCGGGATACATGTCAAAGAACCGCAGGAGAATCTGAACGCCGTAACTGTGACCCCAGAAAGAGGCCTTTTCGATTTTCAGATGTTCGAGCAATCCAGCCATGTCCTGGCAGATAGCATCGAGCGAAAGATTCTCGCGACTCGCCGGAACGGGAGTATTGTGGTGCCCCCGATAATCAAAGACAATGGTTTGATAGTTGTGCGAGAAGTAGCGCAGCTGATGGGTCCAATGATTCATCAGGCATGCGATCCCGTAGCAAAGCACGATGGGCTTACCGGTTCCGCGGACTTCGTAATAAATGGGAGTGCCGTCGAAGCTCTTGAATGTTCCCGTGCGTTTGCTGACGTCGACTGGATGTTCAGACGCTGCCATCGATCACCACCTGAATCTGAGTGTTGCGAATATCGATCGTGTCGCCATTTTGCAGGAGTTCGGTCTCGACCCATTTTCCATTCAGCTTCACTTCTTTTTCGGTTTCATTTTTAAAACGAATCCCGTCACGCTCCGGAAGAAGTTTGAAGCAGACCCCGGGAAGTGAAATGTCTTCGAGGGTCAAATCGACGGAAGCCGAACCGACAATTCTCGGCCCATAGCCAAGGGTCCATTCGGTACCCGCTTGGGGCCCCCGCACGATCTTGAGCTTTAAGTTGGGTTCGAAAGCCTGAACTTCTCGCAAAGCGGACTGGGTTGTCTTTTTACCCCTCGCCGCCAATGTCTGGATCCAATGCCACCAATCTCGAGTCACGGTGGGCTCGACGACTGGAGCTTCCGCACCCTCTTCCGCAACCTCTTCCGAGTTGATGATTCGGAAGTCCGTTCGACCCAATGTAAAGGTCACACCACCCTCAAGCTTGAGCTCCCGCACCCGCCCGGAGTCGATTTTGATGCCGTTCGACGATCCCGCGTCAACTAACCAGAGGCTGCCGTCTTTACGTTCTTCAACCAGTACGTGAAGACTAGAAAGCTTGGAATCTCGGATAGTTAGAGTTCCCCGCTTGCGTCCGATCGAGAAGCCTTCACGGAGAGCCGCGCGGGTTCCCTTGAGCTCGCCTGCTGTGATTTCGAGAAAGAGAGTCATGGTCTAAAGAAGTATGGCAGAGTTTCCGGCCGACTCAAACTTCCGGTGCTTGTCGGGTGCGTTACAACGTGGTATTCCTCAGCGTCTTTGAAAACCTATGACCCAATCCTTGCTCCTGGCTCACCACATAACGAAGCCGGGGGCTGCTAAACCGAAAGGAAGACTGAATGGCTGAAACATTCAAGCTTGAAGTACGTCCGAATCTCCGCCCCTACGAAGCGGTTATTCTTGTTCACCCCGATGCATCTGAAGATGATCAAAAAGCGTTGTTCCGTAAGAACAAGGCGATCATCGAAGATCAGTTCGGCGGAAGCGTGAAGCACCTCGATACATGGGGTAAGCGCAACCTCGCGAACCCGATCGAGAAGCTCAAAAAAGCTTACTATTTCCATACAACGTTCGAAGCTGATCCTCAGGCGATTGCCGAGCTCGAGCGCACTATGCGCATCAGCGACCTCGTTGTTCGGTTCATGCACTCTCGCCTCGATGAGCGCACGGATCTCAACACCCACCTCGAAAACTTCAAAAAGGCTTTGGCGGACAGCGCAGCTCGTGAGCGCGAGCGCGAAGCGAAATTCCAAGCACGCAAGGCAGCTCAACGCGCCGGCGGCCCTCGTCGCGACGATCGTCGTGATGAAGAAGGCGGCGGCGGCGGAGGTCGCGGTGGATTCCGTCGTGGCGGACCTGGTGGCGGCCCCGGCTTCGGCGGCGGCATGGATGAAGGCGGAGAAGACGAAGTTTAATCGGCTCGTGAGCTGATTTTGAGGAGACCACAGTCGTGGCCGCTGAAGCTGTAGTAACAAAATATTCGAAGTTCTTCGCGCTCATCGCGATCTCGGCATTTTTGTCGGTCGCGACGGTCGTATTCGGAGCACTTCCGCTCTTGCCCGCGCGTCGCGTGGGTCAACGCTGGATATTTTGGTTCGTACAGCTCGCAATCGCGTTCGGGTTCACCGTGGCGGGACTTCCCTTTTATGGGCTCATCGTCCTCGCGCAAACTCTGGCCATCGGCGTTTACGTCGAAGTCGAGCAACACGGCGGAACGGTGTTCACTTCGGGTGCGGTCGCGATTCTGGCATCAATCGGTGCCGCGGGAATCGCGGGCGGAATTTGGTTGAAGACAACGAAGTTCCAGCTCGGCGAAAAACTGCGTCAGCAAGTTGAACCTTTGGTCGCGCAACTTTCCACGATGAACTCGGGTTCAAACTCGATGCTGAACACGGAAGCCGTCATTCAGCAGCTGCCCTCGGCAGCGGTCATCGCTTTGGTCTTGTCGCTCGCGATCGCCCTCATCGGCGAACGTAAGGTGATGGCCTCGGTGAAGGCGCGAGACGCGCGTGCAGGAAGTGCGGATGCGCTCCTTGGCTTTCGCATGCCTGATGGATTCGTCTGGCTCGTCGTGTTCACGATCGCGGGAGCGTTCTTGAAACACGGACGTCCCATGATCGAAATCGCATCGGTGAATCTCCTCAATGTCCTCGTAGTCCTCTACTTCTTCCAAGGGCTCGCGGTTGTCGCGGCGGCTTTCCGTACTTTTAAAGTCGGAGCGTTCTGGCAGGCAATCTGGTACGTGCTCTTGGTTCTGCAGCTGTTTTTGATGGTGAGTCTGCTTGGGTTCGCGGACTACTGGCTCGAGTTCAGGGAACGTCTGAACCGTCGGCCGGCGGAACCGAATCGAAGCTTTTGAGTTTAAAACTAAATTAATTTATTGATTCCGATCGGAGTGAGAAATGAAAGTCATTCTGCAAAAAGATGTTAAGAACCTCGGCAAAGTTGGTGACTTGGTGAACGTTTCCAACGGTTTTGCCCGCAACTTCCTCTTCCCCCGCCGTATGGCGACGGAAGCGACTGAAAAGCGCGTGAAAGAATTCGCGCACTTGAAAGCTGTCGCTGAAGTGAAGAAGAAAAAAGCCGTTGCTGAGCGCCAGGAACTCGTGAAGAAGCTCCAGGGCGTGAACATCGTGATCAAGGCGACTGCAGGCGAAACTGATAAGCTCTTCGGCGCAGTTACGAACAACGACATTTCGAACGAGCTCGAGGCGCAAGGTCACTCGATCGATCGTCGTGATATCCACCTTGAAGAGCCGATTCGCATGCTCGGCCAGCACAAGGTCACCGTAAAACTCGGTGAGGGCCTCGAGGCCGAACTCAGCGTTTCGGTTGAGCGCGCATAAACGACACAAATTTGACCAATTTGAGTTTTGAGAAAGGCCGGCAGAAATGCCGGCCTTTTATTTTCCACGATACTTGCGCCAACGAAACTCCATTTTTCAACTCGTAACGGCCCAGGTTAAAAATTGAATCAGTGTCGCTTCACGGAAAGGATTCCTGTGAAAACATTGAGCCTCATTTTCTCCGTTATCTTCTTTGTTCATCATTCCAACGCCTTGACCCCCAGCGCAGAGCGATCTCCCGATGAGAGTTGGTATCACGCGCTGATGCGCCAGATTCCCGCGACCGAAAGTTTGCAGGGTCGAACGGCACTCTCGAGCGCACGATATTTCCGCGACGACGTCGACCTTTCGATTCTTCCCGTATGGAAGGGCTCGGCTCAGGAGCTCATCAGCCTGGTCAAACAAGTTCGGGATGAGCGAATCTACGAGCACTCGGGCGACAGAGGATTTTTAAGACGCTCGACATGGCTTTATCCCAATGACGGATGCTTCGCTCGAGCGGAGCACGTGGCTCGAGGTTTCGCGAGACGCGGTCTTGTACGTCCCGGAAAAGTTTTAGCCTTCGGGAATTTAAGATTTGCGACGACTTACGGACCGCGCGCAACTGTCTACTGGTCGTACCACGTCGCCGCCGCGTTTCGAATCGGGGGACGAGCTTACGTCATTGATCCGGTGGCGCAGCCGGGTGGAATTTTGCCTTTAAAGGAATGGCTGCTCCGAATTTCGGGTGAGCCTTACAACGTTCGCGTTGCGATCTGCGATACCAATGCTTACTCACCGTCGACGTCTTGTTCTGGAGCCGGAACGGTTCACCAGGGAAGCTTTTTTTCTCACCAACTCTCGTACCTTGCGCCGGAGTGGAACCGTCTTGTGAATAGCGGATTTGATCCGCGAAAGGCTTTGGGTGAGAACCCGCCTTGGCCAAATTAACGGGCGGCCGATTTATCGAGATCTTCTTTGGCCGCGAGCAGAATGTCCTGAACGTATTCGGCGAGTGCGTGACGGAGTTGATCCAAAGTCAAAGTCTCGCGGTCGTAGCCTGCCGATGAGATCAGGTGGCCGAGTTCTTTCGAGATTGTTTCTTGCGGTAGACCTGTTGCTTCCGCAACGTCACCCAAGAGCTGGGGACCCAACACATCCTGGCTCATGAACTCCCTTTCAATTGAGCGCGCGCGACTGCATCCTTGCGTCGCTTTTCGATATTCACTTTTAAGGGGACACGGACATTTGAGCAGGTGGTTAAACTAGTCACAAGACGTTTACCCCGTTTCCGAAGTGAACTGGACTGTCGTCCTGGCGCCTGCGATGTCGCGGCTACGCTTGGCCGCCCTGGGGCTGGCGTGGGCGCATCTGTATCGGCTGCGCGGGGGGCGGAGGAAGAGGAAGTTCGCCGCCGCCGTCTTCGAGGTTCGCGAAGCGACCGATGTGCGATTCCCACTTCACGCGGACGGTGCC
>SXSP01000506.1 GCA_005792225.1 Bdellovibrionales bacterium
AGACGCTGTTTCGGATCCGCAGTCTCAAGAACGCGTTGAGCGTCAGCGACTTTGAGTCCGAGGTTTGATGCGATCAAATCAGCGAGGCGACCCGGATCCGTCACGTCATCGAGGATCAAGAGGATGTCGGGAGAAAGCATGCGGCCGAGAGCGATGATCTTTTCAAGTTGCTCGCGAGCATTGCGAACCATCGCTTCGTACTCGACGGGTGTGCCAGCGAGTTCGGTGTCGGCGATCTTTTCAACCGCGACTTCGAAGTTCGGTGAAGACTTCGCGTACTTCTTGATGCGGCCCTTCGCTTCGCCTTGGATGAGGATTTTCACGCGGCCGTCAGCGAGCTTGCGCATGCGCATGATTCTCGCGATCGTACCGATCGTGTAGATCGTGTCTTCGGTTGGGTTCTCTTCCGTGATTTCTTTTTGCGATGCCAAGAAGATGAGGCGGTTCTTCGCCAAAGCTTCTTCCACGGAGCGGATGGAGGCTTCTCTTCCGACAAACAGCGGTAGGATCATGTAGGGGAAAACTACGATGTCACGAACCGGCAGCATCGGGAGTGTTTCGGGTGTCTCTGTCGCTTTATCGTCAAATGCCATTTGTTCCTCCGCAATCGCGGGAAAGTCGAGCTTCTTGCCACATACTTCTCGGCCTCTCCCTGTGAAGGCTTTAAGGGCCAGGTCCCTCTAAATGGTCCGGAAATGGAGTAAACACCACGAATCGTGTGTAAATCTGAGCGAAGGGCTGTATCGGGAAACGCTCTCCAAGAGCGGAAATGCGCGACCTACGAAGGTAAATTCCAGTCGCAGGTCTTGAAGAAATCAGGGCGAGGGGATCTAAGGACCGGTTTTTCGCTAGGAGAAACGAAATTTTTCTGGCGCAAAAAAAGCCGCCTTTTTTTCGCGGCGGCTTTGATCATGAGTGGCTTTTTGCAGACGAAGGTTAGGCGAATACTTTTTCGCGGCTCTCTTGCTCCTCTTTACAAGCGATGCAAAGAGTGGCGACGGGACGAGCTTTCAGGCGATTGATTGCGAGGGCTTCCTCGCACTGCTCGCAGAGTCCGAACGAACCTTCTTCGATCTTCCCGAGAGCACGGTCGATTTTCTGAAGCAGGTGAGTTTGGCGTTCCTGGAGGCGAAGAGTGATGGAGAGAGTGAGCTCGGAAACTGCAAGATCACCCTCGTCTCCTTGACCCGTACTCTCGATGGGAGCCTCGCCTTTGATCGAATCAGTCTTATTGAGAATCTCGGATCTTTGCTTGAGCAAAAGCTCTTTAAAGTACTGAACGTCTTTAGCCTTCATATTGCTCTCCCCCTCCAGAAGTTAATCTTCGTAGTCAGCAAGCTAGGACCGTGCTCTGCCCGTTATCTGTGCAAGCTCTTCCCCCCGAAGAACCCGTCCAGAACAGGTTTTGTAAGCTTCTAAGGTCGCATCCAAGCGTTGGCAATAAAAAAATTACAGTGCTTAAGACTTCCGCACCATTTGTGAGCCCCGCAATCATCCTGTTTTCCGTGGATTTTCTAGAATTGGGGGCATTCGGTAGCAAACTGAGGTCGTGGCGCTCGCGAAGTTGCCGCCTCCGTGCACAACTTCACTCGAACGCCGTGAAACGTTCAAAACTGTCAGGGTCTGTTTTAAGAGTCTGTCACAGTCCCTATCGCGCGAATTTACGGCGCATCGCTTCGCGAATTTCGGCTCCTTCTATACTGAGACGTGTCCAGGGGAGAGCCCGCAGCCGGTCGAATTCGATCGCTTCTTCCGTCTCTTCGCAGATGCCGTAGGTGCCGTTCTCGATTCTCGCGAGTGCTAGCTCGATCTCGAGAAGTTGCTCCTTCAGCCTTTGTTGAGCCGAGAGATAGTCGTTTTCTGCGAGGAGACTCATCGTTTGATCTGCCTCATCGCCTCCTGATTTATCGAGCATTTGAAATTCCATCCTGGAATTCCGCACGCGGTTCAGGAGATCTCTCTTCACTTCGAGTAAACGCATCTTGCACTCTTTTACGAAAGAATCTGCCAGAGTAGTCACCGGCCCTCCCTTTGTCGGTTCTCTTTTTGTGGGGCCATCCATAGCCCCTCAGATCACCCATCCTGGGTGCACGTCGACCTCCGTCGCGTTTGCGACTGAAGTCGTAGGTATTGACATGATGAGTAGGAGATCCGGTTAGCGGAAACCGGCTCAGACCAACGGTGGGAATGGAATTAGTAAGACCTTAGCAAAGGACAAAAAAGCCCGGTTGAGGAACCGGGCTATAAACCAATTAGCGTTTGGTCGTCTCAAGATCGGTGATTTTAGCGTCTTTCACCGTGAGGGCCGTGAGGGGTCGGCGGAATTCGCGTTCTGCATTGACCGAGAGTCGACCGAGGGCCCCGGGAAAGTTTGAGAGGCTCGCCATGCGGTCTCGGAGATTTGAACGCGAACGTTCACCCGAAGAGATGAGCTGCCTTAAAATAAGGGCCGAATCGTAAGCCTGGATTTCGGTGAGACCGGGCTCTTCTTCAAACGTCGTTTTATATGACGTCGTGAACTCGGAGTTCATGAACGCAGGATCCGATGCGAGGAAGCTGTCGGGGAATACGGCGTTTTCAACGAACTTCTGGCCGCGATTCACGAGGCCGGGTGCATTCCAAAGGTTCGTACCTAGAAGTCGTACGCCCGTGACGTTGTTATACGCGAGCATCGGAGCCACTTGACCGACGGCGCGGGGAGTGTCGGGGATGAAGATCCCATCGAAATCCACGATCGGCGGCAAGAGGTCCTCAATGTTCGGAGCTCCTTGGCGAGCGCCGCGCTTCGGATTTTTCTCCGTCCACGCCTTCGAGCGAAGCCGGTATTCGTCAGCGCGATCTTCCATGTAGAAGAGACCCGTCAGACGTTGAACGTGTCCGCGGAAGTCTGTCTCCTGCGGGTCGTAGGGCTGAGCGCCACGAATATCCCCGCCGCGCGCGCGCACGATGTCCCAGAACAAGTTGGCAAACTCGGTTCCGTAAGCGTCGTTCGGGTACATGATCGCGAAGTTCTTCATTCCGAGCTTATTCATCGCGACGTCGACTAAGTATTCGACTTGCATCTCGCTCGTGAGCGCATTTCGGAAAACGAAATTTCCGGTTTGAGTGATGCCGGTTTTTTGCGAGAGCATGATCGCCGGAACTCCGAGTTCCTGCGCCTTTGACGCTTCCGAGGACGCGGTTTTACTTAAGAGGCCTCCGACTATCGCGATGACGTTGTCTTCTTGAACCAGCCGCTCCACCGCACGGCGAGCGGTATCGGGATTGCCCTCGCTGTCGATGACGGCCAAACGAAATCCTGAAGGAGTTTTGCCACCGTAAATGCCGAGTCCCAGCTGAATACCACGCAAAGCCTTGTATCCGATTCCCGCCTGTTTGCCTGAAAGCGGAAGGACGACGCCGATCGTTCTCTCGTCCACGCGATTTCGGGCGTCGATTTGCGCTACGAGCGCGGTTGCGCGATCCGCGAGCTCCGTACGTGGAGAGAGTTCCGCGGCTTCCGCCAAGTATCCACGTGCTTTCGAGTACTGGGCTTGCTCGGCGAGCTTGAGGCCGTAGCGATACTTCGCCGACGCCTGGAGAAACCCGATTTGTTTTTCGTCGGCCATATCCGCGAGTTCGTCGTCGCTCAGGCGGGTATCGAGAATTTCTTGAGCGTAAGCTTTGTACTTCTCGCGATCGGTCGGTCGCGGATGGTTCTCTGCCAGGAACACGGCTGACTTCAATGCTTGCGGGTTCTTCTTCACCGCGAGGAAAGTCTCGTAGCGCATGCGTTCGAGTTCGATGCGTTGTTCGGGCGTGACTTGGCGGAAGTAAGCATCGTTTTCGATGTACTTCTCTGCCTCCGCGGGCTGCGAGAGTTTCAAACTCACGTAGGCGGCACGGATTCGTGCATCGACCTCGTGGGGACTTGCAACTTCGCTCTTCAAGATCGCGGTGAACTCATTGAGGGCTTCTTGATATCTCTGCGCATTGAGATGAATCTGACCCATTAAGAAGTGGGAGCGACCGGCTACGTCCGATTCAGGATAAGTCGTCGAGATTTTACGGAGTCTCGCTAGCGCCTTTTTGGAATCGCCCGATTTGATGGCCGATTCGGCGGCCTTCATTTCTTGATCAGCATTCGGCGGTGCCTTGACGGGCTCCCGCTTCGGCTGAAGTGTGGCGGAGCAGGACGACACGAGGACGGATAAGAGAAACGGAATAAGTATTTTCATACTCTCGCATCATTTCTTGGTTTTGATGATCCTGTCCACCTTGTCTTGATAGGCCTTGATCAAGGGGCTCGCTTTTAACGTTCCGGCATACTTTTTTAAGAGGTCTCGTTGCTCATCTGTGAGTTCACGGGGCACGTCGATGACCACGCGGACTAACATGTCGCCGGTACCTGGACCTTCGACCGAGGCGAAGCCTTTACTCTTCAGGCGGAAAATTTGTCCCGATGGTGTTCCCGGAGGAATCTTCAGCGAAGCCTTGCCCGTCAACGTCGGAATCTCGGCGGTCGTACCCATCACCGCATCGATATAGGAAATTGGAAGATCCAAGTGCACGTCATTGTCGACTCGCTTAAAGAGCGCGTGATCTTGAATATTGATGATGACGTAGAGATCGCCCGCCGTGTTTCCCGATGGCGGGGCATCACCCTCGCCACGGAGCTTTAAGCGTTGCCCGGCCTTCACGCCGGCAGGCACGGTGATGGCAAGTTTCGCGGTCTCTTCCTTACCACCTCTTTGACGAATAAAGCTGATCGTTTTTTCGGTACCCGCCGCGGCCTCTTCGAAACTGATGTTGAGTGTGTATCGCAGATCGGCGCCGCGCCCGCGTGCGTTTCCACGTGGACCTGCGGCACCAGGGCGCGCGCGTCCCCCGGCGAAGAGATCGCTGAAGATATCACCGAAAATGTCTTGGAAGTTTTCGGGTCCGCCTTGGTTTTGTTGGCCGAAGCCTTCAAAACCCCCGAACCCTCCGAATCCGCCAGCACCTCTGGCAAAACCTTCAAAGGGATTCGAGCCCGGCTTAAAACCAG
>SXSP01000507.1 GCA_005792225.1 Bdellovibrionales bacterium
GAGAAATTTGGACCTTGGTTGGGTCAGGGGTGTGGGCGGCGGGCGGCGCGCGTGACGTGAGCGGCGTGGGTGGCGGGCGGCGTTTGGCCGCGGGAGCAAGTCTGGATTGAGCCGCCGACCGAAGGCGCGGTTGAGGCTTCTAGCGCGCGTTCTGGGGAAGGTTGCCGAATCAAGTTGGTCGCCGTGCGAGCGTCGGCGTTTGGCCACGGGAGCAAGTCACGATCGAGTTGCCGACCGAACGCGCAGTCGAGGCTTCTAGCGCGCGTTCTGGGGAAGGTTGCCGAATCAAGTTGGTGATGTGCGCACCGGGGCACGTGGGTGTGCAATTGAATGCGGTCGGCGACTTGCGCACCGTCGAACTCGGGTGGGCTGCCGAATCAAGTTACCGACGTACGCGGCGTGGAACTCGTATAGGTTGCCGAATCAAATTACCGACGTACGCGGTACCACCTGGCCATTCTGCAAATTCATCAGGTCACAATAGGGCCCTCCACTCAAACGTCTTAAGCGGGTTGCCGAATCACATTGGCGCGGCCATAAAAACGGCGGCGCCGAACTCCGCCCACCCTAGCCACGTCATCCGGACATCCACAAAATATATTTATGCGCCTGAATGCATCATCGATTGATTTGTGGAAGGGAAAAACCTACAACGACTGCCGATGGGTGCTCGTAAACAAAAACAACTGACATTCGAGATTCCGCAGCATGGTGGCAGGCGCGAAGGTGCTGGACGGAAGAAAGTGAATAAGCACGAACTTCCACATTTGGCGAGGCCGATCATCGAGAAGCTCACGCCCGTTCACGTCAACATCAAACTTGTCAGGGGCTTGCCGAATTTGCGAACGCCCAAGTTTCTCAAGGAATTCGCGCGGGCGGCGGAGCGGGCGCGGCGGTTCGGGTTCAATGTACAGCATTTTGCGATTGAGTCGAATCACCTTCACCTCATTGCGGAAGTAAAAAGTAATGATCAACTTGAGAGAGGGATGACAAGCCTGAAGACTTCGATCGCGTGGATGATTCGCAAGCTGGTTGGACATGCGGGGAAAGTATTTCTCTCACGCTATCATCTTCATGAGATCAAAACGCCAACGGAGATGAAGAACGCTCTGAAGTATGTGCTCTTCAATCATGCGAAGCATACTGAGCAGCTGCCTTTCGCGGATCCGTATTCGTCGATTTATTTTTTCCGTGAGCTCGCGGGACTCCATGAGGTTCAGCTCACGGTTCCGCAATGGATTGTCCATATACGGATGGCGGTGACGAGGCCGACTTCGTGGCTGCAGAAACTGGGTTGGCGACGAGGGCGGTAACCTCCGGATAGGAATGTCCTTGGCCGCCGGCTCTTCCCCGCTGTTCCGCTTGCGCAATTCTGGCTTCGGTATTCTCGGTTCTTATCTCGTTGACGGCGAGCGCCCAGCGAAGAAATGCGCCGAAACGCGGAAGCGAGCTTTCTTGCGGAATCGGACGCAGTTGGTGCGAAGCGCGCGGGCTCAGGGGTTTTCGATGAAAGCTGAGAAAAAGGCTACCTGGTAAATCCAAGCGTCGTCGTTGAGAAATTTGGGTCGGTATGAACTCGCGGTCGCTCCTGCCTCGGTAGCCAAGCGTCCTCTTCAATGACCTCAGTTGACTACGCGAGGAGCGATCGATGATCGCCGAACTTCTCCCGACTGTCGGCTACAGTTGGAAACACGATCGACAACGCGATAATTAAAATGAATAACAACTTATTCATCATGCATTTTACATATATTTCTGGAGTCAGTAGAAACAGCCCCATCAACAAACAGGGGGAATTTAGAAATGAAGGTACTTCTCGCAGCTCTCGTCGCAATCACCACGACATCGATTGCTCGTGCGGATGGGTTTGATTGTCACACCACGACTCAGGATTTGAACGTGAAAATCTACAATTACGTTGATCCTTCCGAGGGTACTCGCTCGGCAAGTTTCATGGTTCTTTCGGATCCTTCGGTCGGTTACGGTCGCAAAACGATTGCGTCTTTTTCGGATCTCAAGGACACTCTCTCTCAAGAGGGTTCCGCGTTTTTCGCCGACGTCGATCTTCGGGTGAGTGAGAGCAACCGCTCGGGCGAAAACGTCGGTGGCACTAAACTTGGCCACTTAAAGCATGTCGCCGTTGTCGTTTCGCACTCTTACTCGAATCCCGTGGCCGAGGGGACTTACCTTCCGGGTGCCATTCACTTTTACAAACGCAATGGTGAAGTCTCTAGTCAAGGTCTCGTCTGCGTTCGTTACTTAAAGCACTAACCCGCTTTAAGTACCCCCGAGGGAGCTTGTCAAAGGCGCCCTCGAGGTAGGTGTGGTACCGGGAAGGGAAGGAGTATCCCTCCCCTATTCAATTTTTGTTTATCAGCCCAGAACCTTCATCGCGGCGTTCGGGGCTTGGTTCGCCTGAGCGAGAACCGAGACCGTCGCGGCCTGGAGGATCTGGTTACGGGCGAGCTCCGCCGACGACTGAGCTACGTCAGTGTCGCGCATACGAGAGTTCGCGGCCGAGAGGTTCTCGATCGCGACACCGATGTTGTCGGTTGTCGAGACGAGTCGGTTCTGGATCGCACCCAGGTTGGCGCGGTATCCGTTTACTTGCTTCTGAGCGCCATCGAGAATCTCGAGGGCGGCGCGAGCGCCTTCTCTTGAAGTGAAGTCGAGGCCATCGACTCCGAGGTTGGCGACCGTCGCGTTTTGTTCACCGGAATCGTAACCGATTCGGTCATTGAAGTCGTCGTTGTTGATATCGACTTGGAAGTCGAAGCGTCCACCTTCTCCGTTCAAGAGATTTGTTTTACCGAAGCGAGTGGACTGCGCGATCCGTTCAGCTTCGTTTTTCAACTGCTGAACTTCGCGGTCGATGAAGGCTCTTTCTTCGTCACCGACGGAGTCTGAAGAAGCCTGGACACCCAATTCACGGAAGCGAGTCAGGATGTTCGAGATCTCGGAGAGACCGCCTTCAGCCGTCTGAACCATCGAGATACCATCGTTCGCGTTCCGTTGTGCCTGTTGGTAACCGCGGATGTGTGATTTCAAGTTTTCTGAAATCGAGAGGCCGGCAGCGTCGTCGGCGGATTTCGTGATCCGGCTACCCGATGACAACTGGGCGAAAGTCTTTTGCAGTTCGCGACCGCTACCGGCGAGCGAACGTTGTGCAGTGATCGAAGCGAGGTTAGTAGCAATTCTCAATCCCATTTGGGACCTCCTGAAGTTTGCACACAATCCCTTACATGCCTTGACGTCGTCTCACCCTACAGAGAACTCAGCCAGGAGCGCCATCAGTGGCGCCGTTGGTTTTTTGAACACGTTAGTTACCTGTTTTTGCAAGCCACTCACTCGCCTTCGGGCACCCGTTAGGTCATCGCTTGAGCTCGTCGCAGTCACTCGATTCGCTCTCGCTCTCTACCGGACCGTCTAGTCCGTGCGTTGCTTACACCAAACCTTTCGGCGAGGTCGTGTTTGCCTTTAGGCTAGTCGAGTAGAACTGGACCATGGTCCCGCGGGAACTAGACCAAGGTTTGGAAATTCAGGACTTTGAGTTGGGTTTTCCTGGACCAACGTCCGTGGAAAAAGGTCGGATCGACCGAGGTCCTACGGACCTTTGGATGATGGACCATGGACCGCGAAGCCAAAAGTCGAGTCCATAATCAATTTTTGTTTACAATGCTTAAAACCGCGTTTCTAACGTACTACCAGACTTGGCCCCGCAGCTGCTTGTAGACTTCGTGGCAGACTCGCGTGGAGATCGCGGCGCACGGGGGAATATCGTAGGTCACCAGACGAAGGTGAGGATGGGCCTCGGCTTCTAGGTTCAGGCCGCAGTACATGAGCTGCTCGAGGACGACCGTGTCTTCGGCGTTGTAGGTCATCAGGGTCTCGAGGGCGCGTTCGACTCCCCATTCGTGCATGCGCCAGAGCTTCACGGCATCGAAGCCGTCGATGTCCATCGACTCACGCTGACGAACGTCGGGGAATTGCGTCTGGAGTTTTTTGAGTCCGCCGCGGCGATCGTGTTTGGCGAACCAGTAGCGAAGATCGACGTGGGGATTTCGGAGATCCAGTTCAAACTCGCGGCGGAGAAATGGAAGATCGAAGGCGGCGCCGTTGAAGGTGACGAGGCAGTGAGCCTCGCGCTCCACCCGTTCCATGAGTTCGCGTTTTCGGTCGTGGCGGTGTTCAACGTGGAGCTCACCATCGAACAACACCGCGATGGATGTGGAATGCGCCGCCGGAGGAAAGCCCAGGCCGGTTGATTCGATATCAAGATAGGCGATCTTCGTCGCTAAACCTTTGTCCAGCAAACCTGGGAGGAAGCGCCACTTCTCAGGGCCTTTGAGTTTTTCCTGGAAGAATGCGAGTTCACCGCAATCGAGCGCCGCGCGCGACTCCTCAAGGGCCGCGATCAGCTTTTCAGCCTTCTTTGCGCCGAAGAGTTCGCCCAGATTTTCTTCCAACTGATCCCAGTTGTGAAACCCCATCGACCAGAGGCGCTTCTCGACTTCAGGAGAGATTCCAGGCAAGTGAACAAAGCTGTTTTCTAGCATAGGCCGGAAACCTTAGCGCCTCGCCGCCTAAAACGGAAGCACGGTTAGGAAATCGGGAAGTTGCCCAAGAAGTTATTGGTACGCGGTGCGTTTAGGTTGGCGCTGGGAACGGACCCGCGAGTATCTTCGCTGCCGTGCCGGTCACCCAAGTTTTCCTTCAGCTCGATTCGCAGATCAAAGCCACGGTTGAGAACCTCTTCGTGGTCTCCGCCCAAGTACCGGCGCTCGGCCTCGGCGGAACCCTGAATGAAGATGGCGCTGCGGTCTTCCGCATCGCAAAGGAATTCTGTCTCTCGCAGCCCGTCGACGAGACCAAGGTCGTCGAGATCGAAGACGTCCTCAGGTTCCTTCGTTTTACTTGCTGGATGCTGTCGAATGAACCCAACGCGGAACTGAAGCAACTTCTCGCGTCCGTCGTGATGCAGATGCAAGCACAGCACTACGGGTTCGAAAATTTACTGAAGTCTTTTGGAATCGATCGGCAGCTTGAAAATCAGCTGCCTCGTAAATCGGGTCGTGAAACCAGCCTCAACCTTCAACACACAAAACGTGTGAACCAAACCCGCATCCGTGTATCGCGAGAGGGCGCCGACATGCAGACCACCACGGTGGAGTCGACATGGTCGGCATCGGGACGTAAAAAACCTTAAGTCGCGGAACGCACCGGCTTCGCACCTCCAGTTGGTGCGTCAGTCGGAGACTCAAGAGCCGCCTTCGTTTGCGTCGCGGTTTCCTGTATTTGCTTCTTATATGCTTCGGCCTGCTCGGTGGTACGGCAGCTTTTTAGCCCCGCTAGAAATTGCTTTTGCTCGGCTTTGATTTTACCCGCTGGCACATCTTTTCCCTCTGCATCCGTGACTTTCAGTGAGTTCTCAAAAGACTCATGCTTGAATTGAAACGAACTCTTGTCGTCGGCTTTATTCATAAACGACTGCACGCCCTCGCCATCGCAAACGAGGCTGAAATCTCCGCGAGCCATTCTTCCGATGACGGCTTGTGAGATTTCTTCTTTCTTCTTTTGGTTCCAAAGGGTGTATGCACCCATGCCGAGACCCCCGATGATCCCGCCGATGATGAGCGGAGGAAAGAGCGGAGGAGCGGCCATCATCACCGCACCCGCGAGCATCCACGCACCAACGCCGCCCGCGTAGGCTCCCAAGACCGCTCCCGCCCCGACCATGAATTTCGGGTCGAGATTTTTATTTTCCTTCTCCGCCGGCGAAGTCCCGATCGCGCCACCGGCCGCGTGAGCTTCGTTCAAAATGATGGAGAGAAGTGATGACTTGCGCGAGTTCAAAACTTTCTTCAAGGCAAAGTAGTTTTGGTCGATACTCTGGTTCTTATCGTAATACCAGTGCTGGCCCTTAAAGCGGATTCCCATTCGCGCATTGCCGACGACCTCGACTTCGGTCTTCTGACCGTTGATGTAGAGAAAATTTTTTCGAAGTTCCATTCGGGGAGCCGGGCCCGCGCTCTCGAGCTCTTCTTTGATGATTCGAAGTGAGTCAACACTCGCACCCGTTCCGGCGAGCCCATAGAGGAGAAGTTCGCGCGATGTCGAAAGATTTTCGAGAACAAATTGGGCGTAAGCCCGGCCCGAGGTCGCGTGAGCTGAATTCGAGCCGAACACTAAACAGAAGATGACGAGACTTAAGATTCGCATGGAGCCCCCTCCCCCATTAGAGCACGGGCTCGATCGATACCTAAATAAAAAACCCCGGAGGGGGAACCCCTCCGGGGTGGGCTTAAAGGTCGTGTCTGTGGGCTACGACCCTACGAAACCTAAAAAACTCAATCTCATGTCGACAGCCCTGCCGACGTCGAGTCACGCGAATGATGCCGATGCGTAACTCGTTTGCCGCGATCAAACCATGATGTCGCTCAATCCAAATCCATGCTCCCTCTTCAAGGAGCTACGAGTTCCCGCGAGTCATCCCGAAGAATGAGTCACCGAATCCCGCATGGGTGAGCCCTGAAGTTTTCGTTGGTTCGCAAAGCCGACGCTCACAACACGTCGACTCAAGGGAAGAGGAGGCGAACCCTCAAAAAACTCAATCGATCACAGGGCCGTACTTCGCAGCTACTCCGAACCAGATCCCACGGCTGCGAAACCCGCGGGGGACCACAACGATCAGCGATCTCACGAGCGACCCGCGCGGCTCACGCGCACGCGGGCGCTCCCCATTCTTTGTATTAAGCGAGGAGACGAAGAGCCGCTTGCGGCTGCTGGTTCGCCTGCGCCATCACGCTGACGGCGGCTTGTTGCAAGATGTTCGAGCTCGCGAGCTCCGCGCTCTCGCGTGCGATATCCGCGTCACGAAGACGCGAGTTCGCAGCCGACAGGTTTTCGTACTGGATATCCAAGTTCGAAACCGTCGTATCGAGTCGGCTTTGGACCGCACCGAAGTCGGCGCGCATCTTACCGAGGGCGATCAACGCTTCGTCGACCTGACCGAGAGTGTCGCGGGCGCTTGATTTGTCCTCGATCGTGATGCCGTCGATTCCGAGAGCGCTTGTTGTCGCATCAGCCGAAATCTTGTAAGCGATGACGTTGTCCGCGTCGCCGAAGGGGCCGACGTGGAACTCGAGTTCCTCACCTGAACCATCAAGAAGTGTTTTGTTACCGAAGCGGGTCGTCTTCGCGATCCGGTTGGATTCTTCGATCAACTGCTTGGCTTCCGTATCCAGGAACGCGCGCTCCGTATCACCGATGTTATCGGATGCGGCCTGTACACCCAATTCGCGCAAGCGGATCAAGATGTTGTTGATCTCGTTCAATCCACCTTCAGAGACCTGGACCAACGAAATCGCGTTGAAGGCGTTCTGTCTCGCCTGCGCGATACCACGCGTTTGTCCTTTGATATTCTCGGAGATCGCAAGACAGGCGGCGTCGTCAGCGGCCGATACGATTCGGCTACCCGAAGATAATGCAGCGAGCGCGTGGCTATTCCGCTTCTGCTGCACGCTCAACTGTCTTTGCGCATTGATTGCCGCAACGTTTGTTGAAATTCTTAAGCCCATGACTGTCCTCCACAAACCTGTCCCTCTGACGGGACTCCCACAGTCCACGGCGCGAGTGAATGCCCTTCACTCGAGACACCGGGTGCATCCGTGCCTTGTTTAAACGCGCTCCACGAGCCCTATGCCCGTTTCACGCAAAAACTTTTTCTGTGTTGGAGCGCCCTCGGGAGCTTAAGTTCGGGTGACTGGTCCGCCCTTAAGTCCCTCGGGACTGATCTTGTGGAGTTTCGTTTCTGCTCCGTCGATCTTGCGACCGCCGGTTTGACTGCTGAAACGTCGTCTACAGGATTGCCCAACGTGTTCACAGTACTTCTCGGCCTTGGTCCAGGAACCTTTAGCCCTTGGTCTAGTCGAGGTCATTAGCGCAGCGCGTCTAGTGCGCGCCATGACTGGCAATAGAACCAAAAAAATTTATTTTCGGGAGATCGGATTTTGGTCTAGGTCGCGCGCGACTTTCGTCGGGCGCTGGAGGTTAGAGCTGTTGGAGTTTCTTCGACCAATAAAACGGAGCAAACATCTTCTTGGCTTTGAACTTCTCCAGGTGGGGTGCCGAAGACCACTGGGCCGAAGTCCAGTCGTAGATCATCACCCGCCCATCTTGTTGAACGACGATCTCGGAGGCATCCCCCCAGGGTCCGATGGAGATGAGACTGAGACGAGTCTCCGACACTCGGAGCGAGGACGTTTCTTTTAATTCCTCCCACGTCTTCGGAACAAAGTAGAGTGTTCCCGATTTGTCGACGACGTAAAGCTGCTCGGATTCCACGATGCCACTCAACTCGGAGTAGATGAAAGAGACGGCGCTTTTGGACGGAATGTCGACACGCTCGACCTCTTTGAGATCGCTACTGATGCAACGGAGCTGATCGCTGAAGAGCGTGCAGGCGAACTTTCCGTAAAGGGACTGATCGCGAAATTTCGGGATCTCTTTTGCTGTCAGCCCTTCGAGGTACCGCGGCTTATATCCGAAATCGTCTTTGTCGTAGCTTTCTCGGTAATCAAATTTGAGGCGCTCCTTCTTTTTAGCACCCGCGAAGGTCACAAAGTCGTCGGACGAAATCATCACGTAGTCTTTGCCGGGACTCGAGCCCACCTGCACCGGTTTCTCGCCATCGTAGAAGTAAAGTTTGTTGCGATCATTCAGAAGCGCCACGCCTTCCTCGATATCAAATGGCCTGGAGTTGAATCGTTGGATGAACTCGGTGATTGCTTTCGAGCGGGCTTGTTTACGAATCGAAGGCTCGAGGTTCGGCGTGCGAGAAACCTTCACCAGGAATTCCGTACTGACGGCGTAGGCGCCCTGTTCGGCATATTTGGAATCGCAAGCGAGCACACCGCGGTTGTGCGGGCCCGAGCAAGGTACGTGATCGAAATCGTCGAAGTGGCGGACTTCGTGGACCATGATCGCACCGATGTATAATGCTCCGGCGTCCTCGATTCCGGGGCAAACGTGAACGGTCGATTTGCTCAACTGAGGGCGAACGTACGCCAATGCTTGATGGCAGCTGCTCTCGATCACGATCTTCGTTGCACGACTGGAAAAATAGTCGAACGGGTTTTTTCCGATGATCGCCTGATCGTATTTATCGTTGGTTTCGTTGAGCTCTCCCATCAAATCCATAAGCACGAGGCCGGCGAGCGTTTGGTAGTAAGCGTTGTTCCAATCGCATTTTTTGTACTCCGCCACGCCGGGCTTTACTTCGAGCTCGAACTTCGAACGCACGCGCTCGATTTTGTCGTCACTCCAGCAGCGATTATCCCATTCAACTACGGCCCCCGCGGGCGAGATGAGTCCGATTAAAATCAATACGAGTAATGAGAGTGTCTTCATCATCAAGCCTTACAGTTCGTGAATCTTCGGCGACCAAACAAACGGTGCGATCAACCGTTTCGCCTTGAATCCCGAGAGCGCGGGAGCATCCGACCAAGAGTTTGATTTGCGATCAAAGATGACGACGTCACCATTCAGTCGAACGGCAATTTCCTTGGAGTCGCTCCATTCGGCAATCGAGATGAGATCAATTTTTCGTTCGCCCGCTTTCAGCTCTTGAATGGTTGAGAACTCATCCCAGGTGAGAGGAAGCGGAACCACGTCTCCCGATGAATCGACGATTGAAAAAGCAAGAGACCCCAGAAACGCGGAAGACCGTGAGTAAAGAAAACCCCGGGCGTTCTCCACAGGAATGATGTGAGCTTTTAATTCGCCAGCGGATTTTCGGCAGTGAACGGATTCGCTTAAAAGCGCGCACATCATGCCCGGAATTTCGATGAAGTCGCGGATCTCTTCATTTTCATCGAGCTGGAAAGCCGAGCAGAGCTGGCGCTCGCTCAAGCGATCTTCGACTGACTTCGGATTTCGGTCGTACTCGAACATCAAGACCCGGCAAGTCGCGGACCTAATAAAAAAAGGCGTCGACGAAACGGCCGTGAGCTGTGACTCCCTCGGAAGCGATTCGAAGATCACTCTCGGCGTACGGCCCGCGTAATGGACGAAGTCTCCGTCATCGCGCAAGAGGCCGATGCCATCCTCAAGATCGAGTGGCAGCTCATTGAAACGCGACAGGAAGTAGGTCGTAGCGGATGAGCGCGCTTCGCGTTCGATGGCTCCGGAGACTCCGTAATCGCGAGCAACTTTTACGAAGAACTCAGCACTGACGGCATTGGCGCCCTTTTCCAGATACGACTTGTCACACCCACCTGCGCCCTTGTTGAGGCCGCGCTTGCACGACTCATGTTTATGCCCTTGAGCATGACGGATCATATGGAGAAGGTTCTCGGCAGCACCCAGCGCCGAGAAGTTCACGATGGAAGGACAGACCTGAACCTGTCGAAATGCGGAATCCCCTGCTCCGACGATGTATGCTCGATCCCGGCATACTTCTTCCGATGCTGACTCGAGTTTGAAGGTTCCAGTTTCCAAATAGACGTAGTCCCACGGCTCACGAGAGAGGATGAAAGTATCGAAATCATCGGCTTCCTCATTCGGCGCCGTGAGAGATTCGATGAGTGTCAGTGCCGAATACAATTTGTATTGGGCATTTTCTTTGTCGCACATCCGGAGTCCGGGGACACCGGGGGCGATCTCCAAAGTGACGCGTTTCCGCAAACGCTCGAATGCGGTTCGCCCGTAGCAAGGTGTGAGGTCGTCGGCCATGAGGGAAGCTGGAGCAAAGGAAAGAATAAGCCCCAGTAAGGCCGCGGATTGGATCAAAATTTTCATATGGGAAGAGTTTTAAGGCGACCCGGGTGGCATTGCAACTGAAGGCTCCGACCCGGGTAAATAAGAAATGATGAGCTGGAATTTAGGCAGCCGAGTGCTTTCGCACCCTCATCCCAGAAGCTTTAAGGCCGCCATTGGGGACGAGTTGGCTTGGGCGAGGACCGAGGTGCCGAACTCTTGGAGGATTCGGCCTCTCGTCATCTCGGAGACGCTTTCGGCGATATCCGTGTCGGCGATACGCGAGCGTGCGGCGAGTACGTTTTCGCGCTGGAGATCGAGGTTGTTCCCGGCGATTTCGAGGCGAGACTGAATCGCACCGAAGCCCGAGCGCGCCTGAGCGAGTTTGATCATGCTCTCGTCGATGCTCTCGAGACTGTCATTCGCATCGGACTTGCTCGAAACGCTCAACCCATCGACGCCGAGACTCGAAGCGCGGGTGTCGGAGTCGAGCTTGTATTTGATGACGTCGCTTGCTTCGCCGCCAGTTCCAAGGTGAAAGTCGAACTCTTCGTTCGAGCCCGAGAGGAGCGGCTTGTTGCCGAACTTCGTCGTTACGGCGATCCGATCGAATTCCTGCACGAGCTGCTGGAATTCGGTCTCGAGGAACTCCCGTTCCTCATTCCCCACAGTATCGCTTGCCGACTGGATCGCGAGCTCGCGCAAGCGAATCAGAATGTTATTCTGTTCGTTAAGCCCACCTTCCGCGACCTGGATCAGGCCGGTGGCGTTTTCGGCGTTTCTTTTGGCTTGTTTCAAGCTCGCGGCCTGGCCTCTTAAGCCTTCGGCAATGGCGAACCCCGCGGCGTCATCGCCGGGAGTCACCATCTTCGTACCTGAAGCCAGCTCTCGAACGGCGTGGCCAAAGATCTTATCGCTCTTACCCAAATTGCGTTGGGCAGCGATCGACGCGACGTTAGTAGCAATTCTCAATCCCATAAGCTTCCCTCGGTGGATCCGGGCAGGCGACGGGGTCAGCCGTCGCCGGCCGGGCGAGAAGAAGTAGCCCACAAAGACGTTTCAGCAGTCCTGATACTCTTCGGCGCGCTGCGTCACAGCTTGAGAGATTTCTTTTGCGATGCGTTAAATTATCGAATTGAGACGTTATTTTCCCCGAAGACGCATACAGATGAAGAGAAGTGCCTGTTCGTCCCGCGTACTCAGGCTTTGAAATTCTGCCCCCACCTGGACCTCGTGTCCCTGCCGGTGAACCGTCTTCAGGAGGCCGAAGAGCTCTAATTTTTTGGGGCCGCTAGTGAGCACCCCGCCTACAGCTAGACCTTCGGCCGGCTCCCCTAGATCGAGCGTTGGCCAGTCGGCACGAAAGCCCCCGGCGCTTAAATCAACTAAGTTGAGGGCAAAGGGCTTGGGTAGAATTTGAGATCCGATTTTGACGAGAGCGAATTTCAGTCCACTGTTCATCGGGACCGCTGACCGGAGCGTATTTCGCCGCTGTAGACAACTGAGCTCCGTCTCTTGTCTGAATGAGACCATGATGTCGTTCAGCTGAATGTTCTCGATTTTTGTATTCAAGAAGTACTGACCATCTTCGAGCCCGAACGCCAGTTGAAGGCTCTCGCCAATCTTCAGCGCGCGACTTGAAGGAGAAACAGAAACGAAGTGAAGAATCTCACCCGCCACCCGCTTGAGGCTGAAGTGAAGTTGGTAGTGGTCTTGCGTGAGTCCCAGCGCCGAGAATCCAGGGATTGAAATTTCCGAGAGGAACTTGGCTCGCTCTCTTTCGAAGGTAATGGGACGAAGGTCGGTACTTTCACTCATAACTATAACGCTAGCTCAGAATGAGTTTGATGGCTCTACAAAATACGATCGAGGAAAGCACCTCGTGTCGTACTCGGATCTCCGGCTTCGAGCACCCGCCCGTAGGCAGCGAGGCCTCGACTCGTCTTGTGAGATCGAGGATCCATTTTCGCGAGCGCGCGTTTTCTTTTTTGGGAGGCCACCACGAAATGGGCGATGCGACCGATGCGATCCGCGCTCGTTCGCTGTTCGTTCTCGGCGTCGGATTCATCGGTCATGGGACTCGTAGAAGACGGATCGTCGAGCGCGGGGTTCGCGAGCTTCTCGGCGAGCGCTTCTTGAGTTGCGGTTTCCTCCCCCGGAGGAGGACCGATAACGAAATTTGGGGCGAGACCTATGACGTTCATGACCTAAGTCTTATCGGCTAAAACCGGCTTATGACTTAGCGCATTAAGCATGTGTCTTTACTTAGTTTCCAGAATGGAGACGTCTCAACTCAGAACATTGAACACACCTGATCCGCCCGGCTTTGTTGCTCACTGAGCGACTCGCTTATGCCCATCAACTTCCGTCGCGCTTCGAGCTGCTCCGGGTCTTCGACCGGCGCTCGTTCCCACTTCTTCGTGACCCGATTGCAGTCGCCTTGAGTTCCGTAGCGTTGAAGTTTTCGCTGAGAAGGATTTTGCGCGGAGTAAGCCACTCGATCCCATAGAAAGGCATATCTCTTGGGCTGAGTCTCCTTTGCGGGCCAGAGTTTTTCGAGAATGTTGAGAACTTCGTTTTGGAAAGCTGGATCTTGATCGGCATGTTGGGTGAGGAGCCATGCATTTTCGTCGGCCGTCTCTCCCCAGACGCTGATCTTAAACCAACCGTGAGTCTTCAGGAGCTTTTTGAAATCACCGGTATGGCGCGAATCGATCGCCTGGAACTCTTGGAAGTACTCGCGGAAGAAGACTTGTTTTTCTTCCTCCGTATACTGATTTTGTTGGGTAACGGCCGGAAGCCCCCGGAGATACTGGTCAACGTCGACCATGTGCTGGAGCTTGGCTTTGACCCACTCACGATCTTGAGCGTTCCCGGGTTGTTTGTCGAACTGTGCTCGCATCTCTGCGACTTTCACACGAAACGTTGCGAGATCTTTTTCGACCTTGGGGGAAGCTTGTGCGGAGAGCACCCAAAAAAGCGAGATGAGAGTCAGAATTTTCATTCTCACTCTCCTATCCGACTGTCAGAGCTTTTCAAGCTTCTTTGACCAAATATATGGCGCGACCATCCGCTCTGCTTTGAATTGCTCCAACTTCGGGGCGGGAGCCCACTTTTTTGCGCCGACGTCGTAAATGACCACTTCGCCCGTTAAGCGCACGGCAATCTCCTCTTGCACACCCCAGTTGGCGATCGAGAGAAGCGGCAAGGAGTCGCCCAGCACCCGGAGTTCACTCGCGGTTGAAATTTCGCTCCAAGTTTTTGGCAGCGCGAAGACTCGGCTCGACTCATCGACGACGTGTAGGACTTCGCTCTTGATGAGCGAGCTCGCCTCCGAGATCAAAAAGCTCCTGGCCTTTGTCGTCGGCAGCGAGAAGCGCTTCGTCTCACCATTTGCCCAAACGATGAGGGTGTCATTCAGGAGAACCGCCGTGAAGTCATCCGCTTCGAAGGTATCCCGGTACATCCTTCGTTCATCCTCGGTCAGTGCCGCCAAGAAATCCGGTTCCGAAACGAAATCATCGTCATCAAATTTCGCCTTGAACCCATATTTGAGACTGCGAGAGCGAGCGCCGTCGACAAAGGTTAAATCTCGTCGCGACGACATTTTAAAACCTTCGGGAACTTTTCCGCCCATCTTCGTGGGCGTTGCTCCATCGTAAAAGACGACCTCGCCGCGATCACTCGCCAGGGCCGCGCCCGATGTCAAATCAAGCGGAAGCTCGTTAAATCGAGCGATTAAATTCCGGATCGCCCGTGACCGTGCTTCCTTCCGAATCGAAGGTGCGAGCTTTTTCGTTCGTGAAACCTTGATGAGGAATTCGACGTCAACCGCATGTGCCCCCTGCTGCTCAAAACTTTTGTCGCAGCCGCTGGTTCCACGCAAGAATCCACCTCTCTCGCAAATCTCATGAACGAAGCCGTTCATGTGCCGAGCCTCGTGCAAGAAGATCGCGGCAATGTAGAGGGGTGTCGTATCCACGATCGCGGGGCAGAGATGCAGGATTCCTGCCTCATGATCTTCACCATTCACGTAGGCCCAGGCGCTCGATTCATTACAAAACTGTTCAGCGGGCGAATCGAAGATGACTCGCTTGACCCGCTCCTGAAGGAAATCAAGCGGGCGCCGCCCCAGAATGCCTTGATCGAAACCATCTTTCTCATTCGCTAAGTCATCGAACGTGGAGAGAAGACTTAACCCCGACCAGGCCTTGTACTTGAGATTCGAGTCATCGCAGTGAACGTAGTCGGTCGCTCCGGGCAACGATTCGAAAGCAAAAAGCCGCTGCGCTGATTCTATCTGCGCTTCGGATGTGCACGCGTCTTCCGCCTGAGCGTGCACGGCCCCGGCGGCCATTAGGAAGCTCAGAAGTAAATAAGAAATGTTTCTCACTGCTTTTTCCCCATCGCCTCATCCATCGAGGCATCGATGAAGCGGCTGAGTTTACCGGGACGGCCCTGCTCGATTCCGGAGAGTGCGATTCGCGCCAGGAATTGAAGCGTGGTGTTTTTTTGAAGCGAAGCTTTTTGCAATGATGCCCGTACGTCGGAGCCGGAGGCGCCGAGCTGATCGAGTGCCTCAAGAGCCGAAACGCGCAGAGAAACCTCGCCTTGTCTCTTGGCATCTTGAATGGAGTGGGGCTTTCCGGGTCGATCGTCGAAGGGAGTCACCACGATTTTGGTGAGTGCGGGCTGAGCGATCGCTCCCGCTTCGCTTAAGATGTAAACGGCGGCATTTCTGCGGTCCGCCGAACTCTTCGGGTCGACAACGAGATCAGCGAGACCGAGAAGTTCTCGGGGAGAAAGTCTGCGCGCGAGCTCAATGACACGAGCTTCGCGTTTTTCATCACGCCGAAATCCCCAGGCCATGACCTCATGGACGAGTGCATGGCCTGAAACCGAACGCGCGCCCGGAGGAAGGAGGCTCGGTTCGGGCGACAAAACGGGTTTGGGACTCGCGACATCCGATTTCGCGACCGCGGGAAGGCTGGGTGTTATACCGGCTCCGTTTTGGGCCGGCTCATAGGCGTGCCTTTCAAGGCGCTTGTTGCTCCAAAATGCCGCCGCGATCACGGCGCCGATCAATACGATGAGCGGAATTCGACTTGCCTTCATGGTTCCTCGCTTCGCTCACCTGGTAGAGCAAATCCCGAGCCGGAAGGCGAACGTCGACTTCTTAGACAAGCCTATTTATCTTTCAATTCAGATTTTAATTCGAAATTCGCGGATGAAATCCGCCGCGGACTGGATGGTTTTCGTGCGGCGCTCGATTTCACGCTCGGAGGCCGCACGCAGAAGGGCCTTGGCTTCCGCCTGCAGGCGCTCGAGACCGACGCGTTCATCACGCCAAGTTCCGGCTCCTGACCGAGACGCTTCACCGAGGATCTTGGTGGTCAGGTCCTTCACTCCCTCGCCCGATGTCGCCGTGGTTTTCATGATCGGAACCGGAACGGAGGGCGCTCGCGGATCGAGGTGCATGGAAGCCTCCAGTTCCCTCAAGAAGGTATCGGCTCCGGGTCGATCACCTTTGTTTACAATGAAAGTGTCGGCGATTTCGAGAAGACCGGCCTTCATTCCCTGAATGGAATCCCCCGACTCCGGCACCAAAACAACGGCGACCCAATCGGCAACGTTCATGATATCAAGCTCGGTTTGTCCTACGCCGACGGTTTCCAGAAGAACGATGTCGAATCCAGCAAGATCAAACGCGCGAACCATGAGGTAGGCCGAGGAGCTCAAACCCCCGAGACTTCCCCTCGATCCGAGCGAACGAATGAAGACTCCGGGATCGTTGAAATGCTCATGATAGCGGATGCGATCGCCGAGAACCGCTCCCTTCGTGAACGGGCTCGAAGGATCGACGGCGAGGACACCGACTTTTTTTCCCTGCGCGCGGAACTCGGCGATCAAGCGGCCAATCAAAGTTGATTTACCCGCCCCCGGTGGCCCGGTGATCCCCACGCGAAACGCCATCTGGTGAGGAGAGAGTAATTCCGGCAGCTGCTCAAACGACGAAGGCCCCTCTCGCTCGAGGAGCGTGAGGAGCTGGGCTAAGCCAATGAGGTCTCCGGCTTTCGCCTTCTGACTGAGTTCTTGAATCCGCGGGCGCGCGGTACCGCCTGTTTGGTCACTCATATATGTCAGGCATGGATTAAAGCTAACCCTCTGAAAAAGCACAACTTTTTTCGACAAGCGGAGGGGGTGTCAACAGGCTGGGCAGTGAGGGCTTCTGGAGAAATCAGACGGCTCGCCGGAATTCGGCCTCATTCCGGAGGCTTACGAGGACACAGGCCACGGCCCGATTCATGCGAGGGAATGGGGCAAGGGTCTCTCCGTTTGATGCGGATGAAGGGTAAGGATGTATGGAACGACATCAGTTTTGGATATTTCTCGGACTCGCGCTTGCCTTCGGGCTCAGCCTCGAGCTTTTGAAATCTCCATCCAATGATCGGGCGAAACTCGCCGGATTCGGAAAGATGCACGGCCTTCTCGATGAAGGACGCGCGGTCTACGCACCTGGAATGGACGACGAAGATTCTCGTGCGTCGGCAGGAAAAACCATCGCTCAGAACGAACCGGCCCCCGTCCTCAGCATCACGCCCCCCGTGGCTCCTTCGCCAACCGAAACTCCAAAGGACGCCAAAAAAGACGATAAGAAGGACGAAAAGAAAAAAGACGACAAAAAGAAAGACGACAAGAAGAAGAAAAAGAAAAAAAAGAAGAAGAAAAAAGACGCAGAGAAAAAGGAAGATCCCAATAAGCCCAACGCCTCTCCGGAAGAAGAAAAGAAAAAAGAGGATGATGAAACTCCAGCAGCTGGCGGCGCCTTTCTTCCTCCAGTTGGAGTCGTCGCTCCGATCGTAACGGCACCAACTGACAATATTCCCCGAACGACCAAGGAGTGGGAAGACTATCTCCTCGGCTCTCCGGATATGGAGAGAACCGAGAAGTTCATCAAGTATTACCAAGCGGGACTCATC
>SXSP01000508.1 GCA_005792225.1 Bdellovibrionales bacterium
ATTGGCGGAGAGAGTGAGATTCGAACTCACGGTAGGTGTTACCCTACACACGCGTTCCAGGCGTGCGCCTTAAACCACTCGGCCACCTCTCCGCGATAGGAACGTTTAAGGAATCCAAGCAGGTAGCATCGTTCGCAGTGCGTTGTCCAGCACACTTTCGTTTTAAACGAAGACCACACCGTGACGCTGTGCCCACGTGATCGCTTCCTCATTTCAAAGGGTCGATTTCCCAGACGGCGTATGTGCCTTTTGTTTCCAGGCGGTGGAGCCAGGGTTGTTGGAGGAGTTCGTTGAACCAGGAGAGGAGGAGGGTGCAGGTGGGGGTGAGGGATGCGGAGTTGAGGATGATGAAGCCGACTTTTAAGTGGGTGAGGTGGTCGCGGAGTTTTTGCATGTCGCCGTTGTAGGGGACGCTGGGGGTGTCGCAGGAGAGGCGGCCGAGCACCGGGTCTTGGGCGAGTTTGGAGAGGGTGGGTTCGTCGTAGGCGGTGTAGGCGACGTAGCCGGCGGTGATCGGGTGGTGGTGGTAGAGCTGGAGGAAGTTTTGGGTTTGATCGAGCATCAGGGCGGAGGGGATGTGCGCGACCAATTTGTCTTCGGGGGCGGCGGCGATTTTTGAGAGGGCGGTGCGGGGGAGCCAGGAGTCGATGTCGGAAGTGGGCATGAGGATTCGGCTGTTGAGGATGGGGCCGACGATGATGGACCAGATGACGAGTGACCAGCCGAGTTTTTCGAACCACGTGCGGTTTGACCATTTGGCGCGGGCGAGGGCGAAGGCCAAGAAGGTGAGGCATAAGACGGTCACCGTTGCGAAGCGGGCGGGGCTTCTTGAGAGAGAAAACGGTGGGAGAGAGCGAAGAAGTGGCTCGAGGGGATTGGGAAAGACTGCGACGCCGTTGACTTCGAAATTTGAGCCGAGAGAGCAAATCAAACTGATAATACCGATGGCGAGGATGATGCGGTGAAAGCCGTTCCTCCAGAAGCCGCGGTGGAAGAGGGTGAGAGCTAAACCCATCCAGACGAGTGCGTCGACGGAGTTGAATTTCTCGTGGGCGAGGTTGTCCCATTTTGGAAGTGCAATCCATGAGTAGGCGGGATGGTCGATCCAAGGAAGAAAGAAGCTGAGTAAATCAAAATTCATGTAGTCGCGTTGACTGGCCAGGCGCGGAAGGTCGCGGGTCAGGTAGGCGTAGATCGAAGGGGCGAAGAGCGCGCCGAAGAGGCAGGTTGCGATGACTCCTGCTAGCAGAAGGTTTGCGAAACCCTTTCGTTGTTGGAAGTAGGCGAAGCCGACGAGGATCACGATCGGGAGAGTGAGCATCGCGACGTTATGGAAGCTTCCGGCGAGGACGAGGCCGATCGCGGCTCCTCTTGTCAGCGCGTTTCGTCTGTTTTCGAAACGCACGGTGAGCGCACACCAGAGAAGAAGTTGAAAGCCCCATAGGCCTGAGAGCAAATTCAAATGCTCCTGCACGCGGAAGATGTAGAACCCTGTCCACCAAGCGAACATCACGTAGGCGAGGCGCCACGCGGAACTCGCGAAGAGTTCGCGGGCGACGAGCCATGCGGAAAGTAAGATCAAGGCGACTTGGAGCGCGCCGAAGAAATGAAATTGGACGCGACTTCCGAGGGGTGTGAAGGGGCAAGTTAGGATCAGGGGAAATGGGCTGTCGAAGTTCGTTGAGAGATCGACGCCGACGGGTGCGAGGTAGCGATCGGTGTGGAGGTTCCACGTGAGGACGTTTTTGCAGTACCAGCCAGGCATCGCCGCGTGGGCCATGGGGTCGTAGAGGCTTCCGAGTGCGCGCGTCTCCATTTTCCAAAGGGATGAGGTGTGGATCAGGAACATGAGGACGAGCAAAATGGGAGCGATGAGTTTCATCGCTCAAGCCTAGCCGTGATCGGGAGAGTTGGCCTATCAAAAAATGATCGGGAGTGGATCTCGGCGGTAGTTGCCGGGAAGGTAGGCGTAGTCGGCGATCTTTCCTCCGTAAACGCCGAAACCTTGGGCCGTGGCGGATTCGTACGCCGCGGGTTGAAGGCCCATCGCCTGCAGGATTGTAATCAAGAGTTGATTATAGGGGCGACCCTTTTTGTAGACGCCCCACTCGTCTCCGCCGACGGGACGGTTGATGCCCTCGTAGGCGGGACCATAATCGACGTAGCGCCCAGTTTTGATTTTTCCGCCGGCGCTTCCCGCGAGAAGCACCGGAAGGTTCATGGAGGCGTGGGCGTTTCCGTCTTGGAAGCTTCCTTGATCGTTCGCCCAAAGAATGAGTGAGTTATCGAGATACGTAGAGCCCGTCATCGCATCTTCAACGACGTTGAGATTCTTAAGAAATCGCGCCACGCGCTCGCCGAAAAAGCGGTTGAGGTTGAGTTTCATCTGCCGGAGTTCGGGGGTTCCCGCATGGCCGATGTCTTCGTGCAGGCGAACGTTACCGGAAACTCCGGGGATGAAGCCCACGGAACCGCTGAAGTAATCGTAGGCGTGGAGCATGAGGGTTGCGACCTGGATCTTTCCGCATTTGAGGCCGAGCTCCACGACATCAAACATTTGATCGATCACGACTTGGTAATCAGATGCCGTCATCGAGACGACCGGAGAAGACGCGGGACCATTGACGTTCGTGCAGCTGCTCGCCCCACCGCCGCCTCCTCCGCCGAGGGTGGATTGAAGCTTTTTTTCCGTTTGCGCGATCAGTTCCATGTGGTGATCGAGTCGCTCGCCGTCGATTTTTGAGAGGCGTTTGTTCGTGCGAAGGGCTTTAAACTGTTTGAGCACGAGATCGACGGTCGCAAGATCCCTCCGCGGAATGCGGTTGTCAGGTTGCGTGCCTCCGCCAGGGGTTGAGCCACCGAAGAGGCTCTTAAAGACGGAAGAAGGATTGAATTGTCCTGGTGAATAATTTCCCTTCGATACGCTCACGTGCGAAGCGCCGCTGTAGTATTGATCGAAGACCGAGCGCACGTAGAGATTCACGGGCGAGCCGCTAAAGAGCTTGGCGGCGAGGACTTGATCGAGGGTATCTGAGATTTCGGTCTTTACGCCGCCACTTAAGATCACCTCGGCGTTGTGGTTGGGGGCAACGGATGTCGAATCGAGACGAGAGAGAAGATTGATCTTTCCGCGGAGGCCGTCGAACGCTGTTCCCAAAACGGGTGAGATCACGCCTTGAATCGAGGAGAGCTGGGCTGCGCGCGCGAAGGTGCCCTGCTCGGTCCACGCGAACTTTGTATGATCGGGGAGCCACTGCTCCACGGCCTGACAGTGGCCCGAGTGGATGGCAACAAAGCGTTTCTTCGGCGCCGTTTGGGCGAGAGCTTCCGACGGAAGAAGCGAAGGAATAACGGGGAGCGCTACGGTCACACCACCTAATCCCTTTAAGAAATGTCTGCGTGAGATGGGATCGTACGCCATTTTCATTCCTCAGTTCTGCGGCCCGACTTTGCGCACGCGGAAGTTCGATTCAAATGCTGACGCCTTCATCATATTGAGAAGAGTTCCGGGAGCGTCGCCGCTCGGGCTCACGCGCTCCTTATCCATCAGAGAGTCAAAGAGAGTGCTGAGCGAACAAGAGTCGCTCGTGCGCGGCTCGCGCCCCTCAACGAACGTGAACCACTGCTGAGCGGCGCACGCGGGTCCCTTGCTGCTCGCCGCGATCGCTTCTGACATTTGGGCTAAGCCATCCACTTCAGGTTCATCTTCGCTTTCGATGTTGGGTCGCACGCGTGCGTTAATGGAGTGCCGGGCGAGGATATTCCCATTGGCATCGAAGACTTTTTCTTCGGTCTGATAGCGGCCGAGGGCATCGTAGTTTTCGAGAACAAAACCCATGGGGTTTAATTTCGAATGACATGCCATGCACTGAGGAACCGCCGTGCGAGTTTCGATTTGCTCTCTCAGTGAAGCGAGCGGGTTCGGTTTCGGCGGCTGGAAGAGCTCGCGGTTTTCATCGGTGATCGTTGGAAAAATAATCTTATCGCACAAGAGATTGCGACGCACGAGAAGACCCCGATGAACGAGGCTCGTCTGGTTCGTCGCACTCAAGAGAAAGGCCGTGCGACTCAAGACACCCGGGCGCTGGCCCGAGGGGAGCGAGGCTTGACCGTTATAGATCGTCCCGAGGGCTTGGCCCTTTACAAAGCTCGTCTCCGAGACGAGAAGATCTTTGTAGCCTCCGGCCTTCGTCCATGTGAGATCAGACGTGAGATCGCGGAGTTCTTGAAGGGATTCGGGCGCGATGGCGCCTCGAGAAACTCCCGCTAAGAACCAATCGGAGTGGGTCGAAGACGGAAGGCGCTTCGCGCCCAGCCACTGCATATAAAACTCCTCGACGTTCTCGCGGGCTTCCGCTGACGAGAAGAGTCTTTGCACGGCAGTCTTTAATCCCTCTGGAGTTGCGAGACGACCGTTTCGAGCCTCTTCCATGAGAATCGCATCGGGTCCGCGGCCCGTCGCTAAAAACGCAAGTCGCGAAGCCGTCTCGTAATCGTTCATCTTCAAAATATCTTCGCGGCCGTTCAGCGGTGATCCCGCAACTTCAACCTTGTAGAGAAAATTTGGCGATTGAAGGAGGGCCATGGTCACGGCCTGGAGGCCCGCGGGAACACCGTAGGAAACTTCGGTGGCAAAGAGAGCTTTGAGATCGGCCTGCTCCTGCGATGACAATGGCTTTCGGTAAACCCGCGCGGCGAATCCGTTGAAGAAGTTCGACCAGCACGTGTCGGTCATGCCTGATGCGTACTCGCAATTGACGACCGAGCGAATCCATTCGGGCTTTGCGATCAATTGAGCGGAAATTTCACGGGCGATTCCAAGGTACGCTTCGATGTGGCCGATCGAGACCGAGGCATCCGTGCTATCGAAGACATTCGAAACCGTGTCGGCGGGAAGCAGATTCACTTGATCCGCGATTTGCGAAAGATCAGCGTAACCATTGGTGAGAGATTGAAGTGTGAGGAGATATTCGCGCCGGCTCAAGCGTCTGAGGTCACGGGTTCCGGGGTCGCTTCCCGCAGCGCATGCGTACGGATTGGCGCCACCGGTTTTTCCGTTGCCGCCGATGATTCCTCCCCCACCTTGGGTATCTTCAGGAGGAGGCGTGATGGACGACGAGGCTTCCTTCGGCTTCACCGACGCCGTAAAACCCGTTCCACAACCTGCCAGAAAAAGGACGATCAGTCCCACCCACGCCATACGCATAGGTTCACTTTACCGGGAGGAAAACCCGCGTGCGAGGCCCCCGCCACCCCAGTCTCAACTCGGGACCAAGCCTCTTCTACCTTGGTTTTTGGCTGTCGAACTTAGGCGCACCCCTGTTTAGTTGTTCGACGGAGATCTGACTCCTGCTCCGAAATCGAACTCACCCACGATCGGGCAATGATCCGAGAGAGAATTGAAGATTTCCTTCTGCGCCATCTTCGGGAGAGCGTCGTAGAGATTGATCACGCGCGAGGCTTTGAGATTCACGTTCTTAAACCAGAAGTTGTCGTAGGGCTTACTGAGTTCGCGCTTCTTTGACTTCAGCGATGTCTTCGTTCCGATAAAGGCCGCCGAGAATTGCAAACCCCTCGCGCTATCGAACGCCGAGTGCCCGGAGTCGAGGTTATAGTCACCCGCCACGATCACCGGTTCACTCACTTCTTTGAACGTATCGAAGAGAGGAGGAACCTCACGTTGAGGTTTTTTCCCGGAGGGAAGTAAGTGCACGCTCGCGAGGACAAAACGTTTTTTCACAGCGCGCGCGAGGAATGTTCCGTAGGCCGGCTCGCGAACGATACGATCGGCGTTCTTCACCCCCAAGCGGATCGTGACGGCCGATGAGGGGCATGAATCCAGAATTTCGCCGTTCGCTTTTACGTATGAGACGCGGGAATCTTTCCAGAGATAGCCGTATCGCTCTTTTCCTTCCGTCGGAATTTCCGAGAGGCCGACGCAAATTCTCTCGCCGGGCGAAACTTTTCGCAGCTGAGTCGCAAGGCGCATGAGGGCCGTGTGGCCACTCTCGGTCGAATTGACTTCTTGAAGCGTGATGAGATCGCCGCCGCTTAAGAGTGATGCCGCGGCTTCCGTATTCTGATTCGCGCGGCCGAGGTGCTTCATATTCCACGAGATGATCGTCAGCGAGCTCTTCTGCGTCTCGACCGCCGCGGGGTCGCGCGTGGCCCGGTGGGGCTCTTGAGCAGTACAGGCGACGACGATCAGCGAGAGGAGAAAACCAAAGTTGCGAATCATTCCTCGATCATAGAAGAGGAACTCGGAAAAGCAAACTGGACCCCGTTAACTCGCGCGCGAAACCGGGTAAGCACGATTGCGCCAAACGATATCGCGCCGAAGAACCCGGTCGAAGACGGCACTCGCCGAGAGAAGCGCAAAGACCCCGACATTTAAGGGCGAAAGAACGGCGCCGAGAAACCGAAAGTTTCCGATCTGCCTTTGCGCCACGGCCACTACCGAAACCCCGAGCGCGAAGAGCATAAAGAGCGGCCATTCCCACCGACCGAAGCCGATCGTAAGAAGGTGAAGGACGAGCGCGATCTCAACGACACTCCCCAAATGACTTCTCGCCATTCCGAGTCTCAAGATTCGCTTCCAACCGAAGAAGAAGGCCCTCACCTCGGTATACATCTGCACTCGGTAGAGGTCGCACGCGGGGTACACTGAATACTTTCGGCCCGCCTGCATCCACATACGCGCGAGGTCCACGTCCTCAGCGAGTGATGACGAGATCGCCTCATGACCGCCGAGCTGTAGGTAACTTTCTCGCGTAAAGAGAAGATACTGGCCAATGGCAAAGAGGCGACTGAGTCGTGGCCTCTGCCGATAAGCGGTGACGATAAAGGCGAAGAGCTGAAATGGACCGAGATATTTCTCCCACGATGTCTCGCAGAGATGAAACGGAGGGGCCGAGACGAGATCCGCTTTTTCCTCAGCGCAGAAGCGAACCGCCTTCGTCAAAGAGTCAGGCGCGTGGATCGTGTCGGCATCCGTAAAGAGAAGGTACTCACCTTGAGCCACCTTTGCGCCAGTCAAGCAGGCCCAGTTTTTCCCGGCCCACTCTGGGGGTTTTTCTCCGGCTCGTACGACACGAACATCGCCCGCCGCTTGCGCGATTTCATACGTTCGGTCGGTTGAGTGATCATCGACCACGATGATCTCGATATTCTGATACTCGAGCGCGCGAAGCGAAGAGAGAAGGGAGGGCAGGTTTTTTTCTTCGTTCCTGCACGGGATGATGATCGAAACTCGAGGCTCATGAACGGGACGATTCGCAGAAAATGAAATCTTCCGCCAAGGCTGCAGCCGGTAGAGCAGGACGATCAATCCACCGAGCGAGAGAAGCGTCGTCACTTTGCGAGAGCCTGAAGAGTTTCGGCCACACCTTGGTAGCCCTCGGTGTACCAGTGCCACCAAGCCGAAATCATAAGGAGGTGCCCCGTCAAAATGAAGAAGTGGCTCCACATCTCCACACGGTCGGACTTCTGCGTAAAGTACCGGTGCCAGTGCATGCCCTCATCGATCAAGCTGTAGACGATGCTCAAGAAGATCATGATCAAAACCGGAAACCGCATGAACTCGCGATTTTCGTAGGCAAGGCAGAGACCCACGACGCTCGTGATGCCGGCGAAGATCGTGATGTGGTGGACAAGCTTCTCGCCCTTTTGCAAAGCCTCTTTGTAGATCGTGCGGTGCCCGATCGTATCGATCGCGATCGCACCAACGAAAATCAAGGTTCCGATCGGAACGTTCCACGCGTAGGCGGGAAAGGTGACCCCGTTCATCCAACCCGCGAGGAAAAACGCCGACACGCTAAAGAGAAGGCCCGACATCAACCCGATCCAGCTCACGTAAACGAGCCAGTCTTGTTTGTCGAACTCGCGCGCGCGACCGATGTAGATCAGGCTTTCGCGAAAGAAGCTGGGATTTTCGGCAGTGTTCATCTGAATCTCCGGGTGAAGGCGCGCCAAGTTCCTTGAAGGACGAGGCCGAGCTTATGAAGGAATCCGACATAGACTCTCTGATCGAGAATCTCAGGCCCACCGGCGCGAATTTTTCTACCGATCGCCGAGTAAATCGAACCCGCGATCGACACGGCTAGAGCCGCACGAAAAGGTAAATATTTAAGTCCAGCATAGCCCGAACGATAGAGCTCATCAGCGCGATCAAGGAGGCGCAAGACGACCGCGTAAACTCGCGGTCGTTGGCGCGCGCTCATTAACTCACCCGCATCGACTCCCGCCTCGCGAAGCCAAGTTGCGGGCAAATACACCCGTCCTCGTTCGAAATCTTCAGCCACATCGCGCGCGATGTTTGTGAGTTGCATCGCGACTCCGAGATCAATCGCGTTTCGATGGGCCACGCGGTCGCTGACTCCGGTGATGTGACACATCATCAATCCCACGACGCCCGCAACATAATAGCTGTAGAGTTCAACTTCATCGAGCTTCTCGTAACGATGGCCGCTGACGTCCATCTCAAGACCCTTGATGAGTTCGAGCGGATATTGAATCGGAATCTCGTAGCGAGAACAGATTGATCTCAGACCCGCAAATTCGCCATCGAGTTCGCGATTCTCCTCAAACGCCATGACGGTTGCAGAGCGCAGC
>SXSP01000509.1 GCA_005792225.1 Bdellovibrionales bacterium
AAGTCATCCGGTCGAAGTTCCAACATCGAGCTGAACCTTGTCCCGTTCATCGATTTGATGAGCGTACTGATCACGTTTCTCTTGATCACGGCCGTCTGGTCGCAAGTGTCGATGATCCAGCTCGGAAGCAGCATTTACGGTAAGAAGCAGGAAAACCAAGACGTGACTCCGCCTCCACCCATGGCCGACATCCCCTTGCGGCTCGACGTGAAGGATTTTGGATTCCGTCTGATCGTCGGAACCGAGCGCTACCAAATCAACAAGGTTGGGAATCAATACGATCCCGTTCAGTTGCTGGAGCGCTTGAAGAAGGTGAAAGAGACGTACCCTGAAAAGAGCGACGCGGTCATCACTGTCGACGACGAGCTTCCTTACGAGTCACTCATCATCGGAATGGACACGCTCAACCAGGGCGGGTTCCCTTCCATTTCCGTATCCACGGTTGGAGCTGAATAATGGCGATCTACGCCCCCGGGCATCGGGATAGACATAATCGGCCGAAGAGAAAAGGCGCTCGCTCGGCCATCGCGATCTTAAGTTTAACGGCGATGGTCGACATGTTCACCGTTCTCGCGGTCTTCCTTTTGCAAAACTACAACACCACGGGCGAAGTGATCGAGCTCAGTGACGAGGTGAAACTCCCGATGGCGAAAGCCGTTAAGGAACTTAAACCCGCGCACGTGATCGTCGTCTCCAAGAAAGAGATTGTACTCGATAAGGAGTTCTCGGTTCCCTTCGAAACGGTGAAGGCACAAGACGATTGGAACATCGAGCCGCTCAAAGCGCGCCTCGCCCAAAAGTTCGCCGAAGCCCTCGAGAAGAAGAACGCCGGAATGGGTCAGATCAAACAAGCGGTCGATCAGACGAAACCCGATGCCCAGGCGGAAGATCCGAACGATTATCGTCGCATCACCGTGCAAGCGGATAAGGCGATCGACTTCCTCACGATCAAGAAGGTCATGTTCACGCTTTACGAAGCGGGAGCGGCCGAGATCAACTTCGCCGTCATGAAGGACGAGCAAGCCGGTCAGTAAGATCCTTGAGGAATCAATCTTGAATGACGCCGAATCTAGAACGAGATTCGGCGTTTTCTTTTTAGGCGGCCGTGCGCTCGCCGCGATCCGTGGACTGAGAAAAGCGTCTTACGTAGTCCATGATGAAGGAAAGCATCTCGGCTTGTAGGTGCAGGAACTTCACGCCTACAAAATTCTTGGATGTGACATAGAGAACTTCGGCATTGACGTGAAGGGGAGCTGCGAGTTCCGAGCTTTTCACGACCAACGAAATGCGGTCGCCCCGCCGAAGATCATGGCTCCCGCTCATTCCGAGTCCGCCCGTGCTGATCGACCCCGCGCGGAGGGTGAAGCTCCGTGGGTCGTCATTCGAGCGACTGACTGTGACCGTACCCATCAACGGCGCCCGTTCGGACTCGCGTCGCGAGAGCCCGATCAAATCCATGACGTCGTGAAGTTCGAAGATATCGGCCCACGCCGGCATGCCGACAGCCCAGAGTTTCGCCTTTGAGATGTCGCGCAGGCTTTTCAGGTGCCCAACAAGTTCTGTTTGTGTGATGGGACCTAACCGTGAGCCATCCATCTCGATATACCAGATGGAGTTCTGTTGACTATGAAGATTGACGGCCTGGAGAATCGCGGGAAGCTGTTGCCGCCAAACGGTGAGTTGAATCCACTCTCGCTGACCCTTCCACCAAATGAAAGCATGAGGCGTGATCACGCCGCTTTCGAGTTTCACGCTGACTTCGTCAGTGGTGAATGGGCCGGTGACAACATCATTGGCGAAGAGGAACCATGAGATAGACATCTTGCTAATTAGATCGGCTTAAGGCCGGGGGCACTTGAGAGCCACTCGACCACAGTCGAGTTCGACGCGGCGATCAACAACCGAACAACAGTTGTTCGGATCTCGTGACTTCGTTATCTACCTCACCTAGATCACCATGAAAGCCGGAAGCTTTAAGGCGTGTTTCAGCAAGATCCGTGCTAAGATCGAGCATATTAAATGAGCAAGCGAAACAGTATTATTTTGGGAATGCTATTCTTGATCCTCGTCGTGGAGATCCTCATCTTCGCGCCGAATGAGCTCGGCATTTCCCCGGCCGAGGACCAGGCGCAGCAAACCGCCGCCGCTCCTCCCGACCAAGAAAAGCCCGGAACTGGCCAAGTCATGAGCGACGTCTATTCGATCGAGGCCAAGGGTGAAAACAGGGAATGGGAACTTTGGGCCGACAAGGCGCTCGGGCCCCGCAATAATAAAGACGAGTGGACCATTCAGAATGTGCGCGTAAAGTTCTATGCCGATAATGGGGTCATCTATAATGTCACCGGCAAGACGGGCTATGTCGCGCCCATGCGGAATGACATCCGCGTTGTAGGAAACGTCATCACGAAATCGTCGAACGGTTATACGTTCAAGACTGAATCGGCTTTTTACGAGTCCGGTAAACGACGCTTGTCGAGCCCGACCGCGGTCACCATGAGCGGACCCGCCGACGACAATGGAGGCCCCTTGACCCTCAACGGGGGAGACCTTCTTGCTGATTTCAATACAAACGAAATCAACATCACCCGCGCGGTGAAAGCGAGAAAAGTCGTCAAAAACAACAAGGTCGCGACGATCCAAAGTTCTAAGGCCGAATTCAGCGGTCGGACGAACATGGCGCGTTTCCTCGGGAATGTCGTCATGGATTACGACACGATGAGGGTCACGGGTCCCGAAGCGCGGTTTATGTATGATTCCAAGAGCCGCAGCCTTGATTCGATCGAAGTCGCCGGCGGCGTGCGGGTCACCGACACTGATAAATTTGCGACGAGCAAATCAGTGAGCGTAAGTTTCAAGAACGAGCGCACCGTATTTAACGGTATGCCTCGAGTCGTCCAAAACGGCGACGAACTGACGGGTGATCAGATCGTGTTCCTCGATGGGGGCCGTAAGGTCCAGGTCTCGAACGCGAAGGCCGACTTCGATCCCGAAAGTGTTCAGAAGAGCATGGAGAAGAAAAATTGACGGCAGTCCTTTCCGTTCGCGGCATCACGAAGAGCTTTAAGCAACGTCGAGTGGTCGATGGGGTCACGTTCGACGTCTCTCCCGGTCAGATCGTCGGCCTCCTCGGTCCGAACGGAGCCGGAAAGACCACGAGCTTCTACATGGTTGTCGGTCTCGTGAGTCCCGACGATGGCGACATCGTTTTGGGCGACACGTCGATCAGTCACATGCCGATGTTTCAACGAGCACGCGTGGGTCTCAGCTATCTTCCACAAGAGGCCAGCATTTTCCGCAGACTCACGGTGCGCGAAAACATTCTGGTGGCCCTCGAAGCCCACGGCATCTCGGGATCCGCAAAAACGGAGAAGCTCGAATCCCTGATCGAAGAATTTACGATCGGTCATATCCGCGACAGTTACGGTTACGCCCTCTCTGGCGGTGAGCGCAGGCGGGTCGAAATCGCGCGCGCTCTCGCGGGGGATCCGAAGTACATTTTGCTGGACGAGCCTTTCGCCGGGATCGATCCCATCGCGGTCAACGACATCCAGGGCATCATCAGGAGCCTGAAAGACAAGGGCATCGGGATTCTTATTACCGACCACAATGTTCGGGAAACTTTGGGAATCTGCGATTATGCGTATATAATGAAAGACGGCAAGGTACAGGTTCAAGGCGGCTCGGAAGAAGTGGCTTCATCGGAGCTAGCGAAAAAGTTCTATCTGGGCGAGCACTTTCGTCTTTAGAGTTTCGTAGGGGAGTAGGCACAAATGGCAGTTGGGATGAAGCAGTCGCTCAACCTCTCGCAGACCTTGCGGATGACTCCGCAGCTGCAGCAGGCGATCAAGCTTTTGCAGCTCTCTCGCTTGGAGCTCGAGACAGCCGTTCGCAAAGAAATCGAGGAGAACCCCGTTCTCGAAGAGCTCTCCGGTGACGAGCCCATGGATTCCGCTTCAACTGCAGAAGCGACGCCCGAAGGCCCCGCCGAAGGTGCCGAGCGCACGAACGATCAAGATCCTCAAAAACAAGATGAGTTTGATTGGGAGTCGTATCTCGAGCCGCAGTATAAGCCCGCGCAGAGCGCCGGTGGCGGCAACGAAGAGATCATGAACTATGAGAACCTCATCTCAACATCTGAGAATCTCTATGATCATCTCATGTGGCAGATGCGGAACTCCGGCTTCAACGACGAAGAACAAGTCATCGCCGGCATTTTGATCAGCTATATCGATGATGACGGCTATATCAAAGTTCCCGTCGAACAGATTGCGCAGGACGAAAACGTCACGGTCGAGGATCTCGAATCTATTCTTCCGTTCGTTCAAGAGTTTGACCCACCCGGTGTCGGCGCCCGCGACCTGAAAGAATGCCTCCTCATCCAGGCAAAACACCTGCAAGAGGATACGCACGATTTCGTGACCCTCATCACGAACCATCTTAAAGATCTCGAAAAAAAGAACTACGAGGGAATCGCGAAAGCGATGAACCGCCAGCTCGAAGACATCGTGGAAATGACGAAAATCATTTACACGATGGATCCGAAGCCGGGTCGTCAGTTCATGACGAACGAAACCCTCTACGTCACGCCGGATGTTTACGTTTACAAAGTCGGCGATGAATATATGGTTTCCCTCAACGAAGATGGTCTTCCGCGTCTCCGCATCTCGAACTTCTATAAGAACGTTCTGCAAGGCAAGACGGCGAACAACACCACTCAAGAGTATATCCAGGACAAGCTCCGCTCTGCCGTTTGGTTGATCAAATCGATCCATCAACGCCAGCGCACGATCTACAAGGTCACCGAGTCGATCGTGAAGCATCAGCGCGATTTCTTTGAGCGCGGTCCAGGTTTCATCAAGCCGATGATCTTGCGAGATATCGCCAACGATATCGGGATGCACGAATCCACCGTCAGCCGTGTGACGACCGCAAAGTACGTTCACACGCCGCGCGGCATTTTCGAGCTGAAATACTTCTTCAACTCCGGCATCAATACGGACGATGGCGACGCACTCGCCAGCGAGTCGGTGAAGCTCAAAATCAAGGAGCTCGTCGGCGGAGAAGACCCCAAGAATCCCTTGTCAGACCAGAAGATCGTGGACTTGCTCAAGAAAGATGGTATTCAGATTGCTCGACGGACCGTGGCGAAGTATCGCGACGTCCTGAAAATTCTCCCTTCGAGCAAACGGAAGAAGTACTTTTAAGAGAACCTGGCATCTAGACGTCTGCTTGCTCGAGAAATCCAAAACCGCCAGGTTTTAGGTCTGATCATGCTTTATATCCTTATTGGTTTAGTCATCGGAGTCATCGCGGGAGGGGTGCTCGCCCTTCTCTCGGCGCGAGTGCGCCGCGCTCGGATCCTGCAACAGGCCGAAGCAGAAGCCGCTCGTCTCGTCACGGAAGCGAAAGAAGAAGCCGATCATTTGATGGACGAGGCCAAACTCGCCGGGCAAGAGATCGAAGACGAAATCTGGAGCCGTCACGAAAAAGAAATCACGGAACTCGAAGCGCGAGTCAAAGCGCTTGACGAAGAATACCGCAAAAAGCGCAGCCAAAATGATCGCGCTTACAGTCAGGACACGCGCGAGATCCAAAAGCAGCTCGAAGTCGTAAAGGAAAACGAAGACCGCATGGCTCGGCGCCAGGAGCAATTCGCGGCCCGCAAGGCGAGCACTCAAAAACTTCGCGGCGGCATCCTCGAAGAACTTCAACGCGTTTCAGGTATTGATCCGCAAGACCTCAAAAATCAGCTCGCGAGTCTCGTCGAAAACGAAATCCACGTCGAAGCAAAGAGAAAGGCGAGTCTCTTTGAGGATGAAGTCCGCGTTCAAAGCGAAGAGATCGCAAAGAAAATCATCGGGAACGCTCTCTCTCGGTTCCCGCGCGCCGCTTGCACCGAGCGCGGGATCGGTGTGGTCGAAATCCCGAACGAAGATGTAAAAAAACGGATGCTCGGGGCTGATGGTCGCAATCTCGAGCTCCTGAAGCAACTCTGTGACGTCGAAGTCACGATCAGCGAAGCCAATACGTTTCAAATCGCGAGCTACGATCCCGTACGGCGCGAAGTCACCACGCGACTTCTCGAAAAGCTCCTCCACGAGCGTTCCCCGAATGAGGACACGGTCAAGCGCCTCTTCGAAAAAACGAAAAACGACGTCGCCCGAAAGATTGAAGCCGACGGCAATCGTCTCGCCGCCGAGCTCGGCCAAAAAGACATGCATCCAGAAATTAAACGCATGTTGGGAACTCTCCGTTATCGCTACTCGTTCGCGCAAAACCAACACTTTCACGTCGGCGAAGTCGGCTGGCTCTGTGGCCTTCTCGCGAGCGAGCTCGGCGTCGATATTCCTTCCGCGAAAAGATCGGGTCTCCTGCATGACGTGGGTAAGGCGATGGATCACAGCATCGAAGGCGGTCACGCCGTCATCGGTGCTGATTTCATCGATCAGCGCGGAGAGAAACCGCAAATCGTGCACGCTGTTCGTGCTCACCACTACGAAGAGCAGCCTTCGACGGATTTGGCATTCCTGGTCATCGCGGCGGATGCAATGTCGGGCGCACGCCCGGGCGCCCGTCGCGCAACCGTGAATGTTTACAATCAGAAAATCGAGATCTTGAACAACATCGCGGATGGATTCAAAGGCGTCACTAAAACCCTCGTACTCAATGCGGGCAGGGAAGTGCGTGTTCTCGTCGACGGCCGCCGCGTCGGAGATGAAGCTTCACTCAAACTTTGCCGCGACATCGCGGACAAGATTGAAGATGAATGCCAGTACCCCGGCCAAATCAAAGTTGTCGTTATTCGCGAAACTCACGCCGAAGCCATGGCAAAGTAACGAGCGGGTACGAAGGGGGTGGATTTCTGAATCAGTTCACCCTTCCCGCTAAATCTTCAAGTTGATATTGCCGTATGCCACGGCTTTTCTCGTCCGTTCGGATGCCCGAGTCTCATTTCGATACGTTGTCCTGTTGAGTCAGTAGACGAATTCACTCGTGTATCAACATTCCTTAGGCCCCTACAAAAAATATTTGATCGCCTCCGTGCTGCACTTTGGTCCTGCCCGAGCCGATAAGTAATCAAACCTGAAAGGGGATAAAGGAATGAAAGTGGATTTCACGTTCAAACACGTCGATAGCTCGGAACCTCTCATGGAGTACGCGCGCGACCGCGTCGAGAAGATCACGAAGTTTGAACTCAACCCAATGGATGTCCATTTCGTCGTCTCGATGGAGCGGCACGAGTGCATCGTCGAGGTGAGCGTGATGGAGGGGCGTCGAAAATTCAAAGCGACAGGGAGCTCTGATGATTTCTACCGCTCGGTCGAAATGGTTGTGAACAAACTCATGCGCCAAATGTCGAAGGACAAACGCAGGCTCAAGCACCACAAGAACGCTGAGAGATCGCACTACGGGAAAATTGCTCGTCTCACGGAGACTCTCGAACCAAACTTCACAACCAAGCCGCTCCGAAAAGCCAGCTGATCCCGATTCCACAAAATGAACTGAAGCCAACACGCAAGTGCCGGAAAGCCTTGCGTGTTTTTGTTTTCGGGATGCTGATTGACCCGCGTCATGCCCTTTGATAGCAATTTTACTTCTCCGACAACCGACAGAATGGAAGGCCATGAAAAACTACTTGTTCACGAGTGAATCCGTTTCAGAAGGACACCCCGATAAAGTCGCCGATCAGATTAGCGACGCGGTTCTTGATGCCATCCTCGCTCAAGATCCCAAAGGGCGCGTCGCGTGTGAAACACTTGTCACGACAGGCGTGGCGGTAGTGGCTGGTGAGGTCACGACGAAAGCTCGCATTGATGTTCCCGCCATCGTGCGCGAAGTCGTCAACGGTATTGGCTATGATGACGGCCGCAAGGGATTCGACGG
>SXSP01000510.1 GCA_005792225.1 Bdellovibrionales bacterium
GGCGCGCGAGGGTTTCGTTGATCGCCGGTACGAAGAAAACGGAATGTTGCGCTCGAGAAAAGAACTTGATGCCGTCATCAAGGATCCCGCCGAATGCGCGCGTCAGGCCATCGCCCTTCTTCGCCGCGCCGACACTCTCTGCATCCACGGCGATCACGAGAACGCTCTCGTCATCGCGAGTACCGTTCGGGCTACCTTGGCGAAGAACGGAATAGCGATAGCGAGTTTACGCTGACAATGATTTTCGTTCCCAAACGAGAGCCGCGATTAAGCAGGACGAGCCGGCCGCGCAAACTCCCGACCATCCCCATGCCTGGTAGCTGATGGCGGAGAAGGCCGAGCCCACGGCACCGCCAGCGAAATACATCATTTTGTAGATCGTATTGAGTCGCGTTTGCGCTTCACCATGAAGCCCGTAGAGTTGAGTTTGATTGCTGACGGTCACGGCTTGAGCGCCGAGATCAAGTAAAATGACGCCGATAACTAAACCATAAATATTTGATCCGAACAGCGCCATCGTCAAAAAGGAAAGAAGCATCACCCAGACACTCCTGCGTACAATCTTTCGTGGGCCGATGCGATCCGCGGTCCGACCGACGAGGCTAGCCGCCACCGCGCCCAAGGCTCCGACAAGTCCGAAGGCACCAGCGACGCGGGGGCCTAAGTCGTAAACATCGCTATGAAGATAAAACGCAAGCGACGCCCAGAATGCGGAGAGCGCGGCGTAGACAAGCGCGCCGCTCACGGCAATCGCGCGGAGTTGCGGCAGATCGCGGAAGAGTTTCCACAAGGAACCTAAAAGACGCGCGTAATGGATCTTCATCTGTGGCTCCTGGCGCGGAAGCAAGATTCGGAGCGAAAGGGCCGAGGCGAACATCAGAAAACTTCCTGAGTAGTAGACGGCTCGCCATCCGAACTGACCGCCGAGAAGTCCACTGACCGTTCGTGAGATCAAGACACCAATGAGGGCACCGCTCAAAAGAACTCCAAGATTCCGACTCCGCATGGCGGGCTGGCTGAGCGAAGCAACAAACGGAATGATGATCTGCACGAGTGCCGCCGTGATCCCGACGGCAATCGCGAGACCGAGGAAGAACTCAAGATTCGGCGCGATGGCGCAGCCCAAGAGCGCAAAACCGGCGAGGAGGAGAAGAACGGTTAACAATCGCCTTCGCTCAAGGACATCCCCTAAAGGCACGACAAAGAAGAGGCCCGCGACGTAACCCATTTGCGTGAGTGTCGGAGCGATCCCGACTTCGACCTCGCTTCGCTGGAAGGACTTCGCGATCTCGCCGAGAAGCGGTTGGCTATAGTAGATGTTACCGACGGAAAGAACCGTAATTCCCGTGAGAGTCCAGAGTAGTTTCCGATTCATGATCCGCGCCAGTGATCGTTCGTGAGTGAGGTGAGAACATGATCGCGCCAAGATCCGTTGATGAACAGGTAATTCTTAGCGGTGCCTTCGATCGAGAATCCGAGTTTCGCGAGGACCCGCGCGCTCGCATGATTTTCAGGCAAATAATTTGCCATGATCCGGTGCAAATTCATCTCGTCGAAAACGTATTCAATCGCGGCTTTGATCGCTTCGGTTGCATAACCTTGATTTAAGACCTGACCATCGGCCGCGTAGCCTAAATAGCATGCCTGAAAAGATCCCCGGAAGATCTGCGTAAAGTTCACCGTTCCCAAAACCCGGCTGGGATCTGATCTCAGACCAAAGTAAAGACGCACGCTCGTTTCGGATGCAAATTCGGCTCGGGCGGCTTCCACTCGTTCCGTCCAGTATTCATCGGTGTAGAAATCGTCGGGTCGCTGCGGCTCCGTCGCCTTGAGATGGTCTCGATTGCGTCGAAAGAAATCAGCCATTTCCGATGGCTCGGCCGAGGCGATAAGGCGAACGACTAGGCGAGCTGTCTGTAAGTCTGGGGTCTTCATAAAAACTGTTTACATCCTGTCGGTCAGACGGCTTGTGGTCATTTTAGATTAGACCAATTATATCCGATAAATAGAAGAATGCTCGCTCGTCTTTGGGGACCGCTTCTTTACGTCTTTCTTTCTGCGCTGATCTTGGGTTCGGCGGTGGTGCTCTTTGTTTTTCAAACGCCCATTGGAATTAAAGCGGTCTCCGTAAAAATCGATGTCAGTTCATCCGCGCAAGAAGTCACTCAGAAGCTCAAGAGTTCGTGGCCGAGAGACTTTGATGCAAGTTTGTACGACCTTCCGGATGATGCGCTTCCGGAATCTTTGTCGAATTCGCAGGTGATGGCGGTCGTTGAGTTTCCAGCAGCACCATGGTGGTCCTCCTCAGGGCTTCATGAACTGAAGAGGCGGTTGAAGATCTCTCCGCTCGTCAATGGCGATTGGTTCGTCTCGGGGATGGGAAGAAAACTCGTTTTTGTACCGTCGGCGAATTCAACTTGGGTTCCGGGCCAGAAATACAAAATCGTACTGAACGAGAGAGTTACCGGGCGATCGAAGGGGAAGAAGGTGAACTTTGATCCCTTCGAACTCGATTTCGAAATTCCGGGTTGTGAATTGAAGATTAGTCACGAAATTGAAGCGGCAGGTTCGGCGCCTCTTCGCTACCGAGTTATCTTTAACTTTCTCAGCAATTACCC
>SXSP01000511.1 GCA_005792225.1 Bdellovibrionales bacterium
CGCTTTGTTGAAGTCACCTGCAACAGAGAAACCCCTAGACGTTAAGGTACTGCTTAGGTAAACCCGGAACCGTCTATGAATATCCATCTAGAAGTTCTCTCTCGAGAATTCCAAAATCGAATCGGCAAAAATCCGCGCTATTCGTTGCGCGCTTACGCCAGTTTCCTGGGCCTCCACCCCAGTGCGTTGAGCCGTATATTCGCAGGCAAACAGGATATTTCCCTCCGCGCGGGTTTGATGATTGTGAAGAAGCTAGGCCTTCCGCAGGAAGAAAAGCGCCTTTTCCTCCAATCGGTCACCGAGACCCGGCGGTTGCGTGAAACGAGCCAGCTTGGCCATGCCATCGGCTCACAGAATCTTGCACCCAAACCTTTCGAAATTTCTGCGGAAATTTTTGGCCGCATTCTCAATCTGACTTGTTTAGGCCTGTTGGAGCTGACTTTTTGCGATAAATTTGATTCCGATCCCGCGGTCATCGCCAAACGCCTCGGCGTCGATCTCGAAAAGGTGAATCAGGCGATTTCAGACCTTCTCTCCGTTGGACTCCTTGAACGAGATGAGACGGGTCGCTTGATCAACACCCGCGCCCACATGACGGCGATCAAAACCACAAAGACCGACGAGCATCGTCGACGTCACCAAAAAGAGATTTTGGAGCGAGCCTCGGCTTCGCTCGAGAAAGATGCCTTTGAAATCCGCGGCCACTACGGCATGACGATGGCGGTGGATGCCGCCAAGATTCAAGAGGCCAACCGCAGGATCAAAAGCTTTACCGAGGAACTCTGCGACTTCCTCGCCGGCGGAGAAAAAAACGAAGTTTATCAACTTGCCATCCAGCTCTTTCCCCTAACGAAAACCGAAAAAGGAGTCTGATCGAGATGCGCGTTACTTTTGTCCTGATCGCATTGTTCTTGAGCTTGATTTCTTCCAACCGCGTTCTGGCGGGAATCTCCACCAACGGCGGAACGCTCACGGCAGATCAAGACAACGTTTGGTTCGTGGGCACCACGCCCGTTGCGTATTGAATCGACCTCAACCCGAACTTTCCTTATTCGCTCCAAGTCGTTCGCGAACTCATTCGCCAGTCGATCGTCGACTGGCGCTCGTTCTTTACGAAATATGAGCTAGATCGAATGCAGTTCGACGGAATCAACAGCTCGGAGCTGCCGGTCGTGAATACGAATCTCGTCGAAGTCGCCGACTGCGACAAACCCGACGAACAAATCGTTTTTAAGTTTGGCGGCACCAACCCGCAACTCGAGAGCGCTTTGGTCCAAGGCGACTGGAGCCTCGCCCTTTCCGTTCGCGGCGATTACAATCACAGCACTTACCGCAATGGCGGCACCGTGTGGGTGCGCGAGTATATGTACACCCAATCCCAACTGAAGCACATGATCCTGCACGAGCTCGGGCACGTTTTCGGCATGGGGCATGATTCCGTCCACGTGATGAACCGCCAGGTTGCCGATATGATCGTTCGCCGCGGCTCCGCTTACGACGAATACTACGGCCACATCGAATCGCCCACATGGCCCTACCGACTCAATTCAGGCGATATCGTCGACTTCACGTTCATCGGCCGAAACGTGGGATACACCGAACCCAACTTCCTCCTTCCGTTTGTTCGCGACGTCATCGGTTTTGAATTGGATAAAAGCCACAAACTCAGGCTCGCCGCGAATTTGTCCTCGAGCGTAGGTAACGCCTGGAAACTCGATCTCGAATTCACCGAGTCCGCCACAGGTAAACAGGCCGTGTTTTCAGGTTACTTCGCCTGGGTCGAACAGATTCCAAACTACGTGACTGGATACAGGGGCCCCGCGCTCTACACGACTTACCATTGCGGAAGCTGCGGACAAAATGGTCGCGCCTGGAAACGCTTCCTCGACGGAAGAGCTTCGGGAATGAACGCTCACGGATATTTCGTCTACAACGGCGTACAGTTCCCTGCGGTCCTCGAACACCGCAAAGGACTCTTTCTCCAGATGTTCGTCACCGGCAAAAACGGCTGGTGGTCAAACATCAATTATCTCGGTTCGCAGGCTCTTCAGGGGCAATAATCTCCTCTTGCCTCACGCCATGGCTCGAACGATGCTGAAGCCATGGCGACTCTCGTCTTTCTCCACGGCTTAAATACTTTTGGTGACGATGACATGCGTATCGGGGCGCTTCGCTTCGGGTTGATGCATGAACGTTGGGAACGTGAGTGCTCGAAGCGCGACATCGATTTCGTCGGCATCACCGGGCTCGGCTTCGGAGCACCCGACGATCAAGCCGATCGAGCCATTCGGTTTTTGGAAGAAGCCGGCTACCTCGAAGCCGAGGGAACGAAGTTCGATCTCCTCGGTCATTCGGTGGGAGGACTCGCCGCACGCGCGATGGCAAGTCGGCCTGAACTCGCGGGGCGCATTCGCATGATCATGACGATGGGCACACCCCACCGCGGCACCCACGTGGCCGAGCTCGCGATGGATCTCCGCTCCCGTCATCCGCTCATTTGTCGAGCCATGAAGACTTGCGGCTACGACACCGAGGCGAAATCCGCGATCTTCTCAAACTTCACTCGCGTGGCCGTCGACCGGTTCAATCAACAAAATAGGATTCCCGATGGCGTTCGCGAGATTAGCCTCCTCTGTGAAGCGACCTGGGGAGAACTCTCCTGGCCTTATCTTTTCGGTTACCGACATCTTCATCCACGTGAATCGGGCGCAGCAGCGTTCCCGAAAAGCGACGGCTTCATCTCGAGCGAGAGCCAAAAGCGCGGTGAAATTCTAGGCCCTTTCGCGATCGACCATTACGGGGAGCTCGGCTACTTTTTTCAGCTGAACCCCGCCGTTCGCCGTCGCGCGCGACGTGAATTCACGCGCTTAGTGGATACAGTGGCGGGTTTGGTCTCGAATTAACTGCCCGAACAGGTGAAGATTCGCTAGAATCTCTGATACACCGGAGATCAAATGCGTCATCAAACCGTCTCAAAATGGAACACCGTGTGTCTGGTGGTTTTGACCGCCGCCGGCC
>SXSP01000512.1 GCA_005792225.1 Bdellovibrionales bacterium
ATTCGTACTCTTAGGTTCGCTGTCAATAGGTCCAGCCGCATCGCCGATTCGACTAGGAAAGAGACGGTGGCGACGTGACTCAAAACACTACTTTGGTAAGAGCGTCAGCTGCTCGAAAGCTTGAAGATCCTGACCCTTCGCACAAAGCGTCGCCTCTGCGTGATCGGGATAAACTTCCCATTTCACAAACCGTCCCGCTTGGGTCTCGATGACGAAGAACGACATCTCCGGATGCTCGGACTTCAGCTCCTTCATCACTTCCACGATGAGCTCGATATTGTGCGGATCATCATCCGACATGCCGAAGCGGTGATAAGGACTCGGACCGTAAACTTCAATCGCCTTGTGAACGGACGCGCGTATCGCCGCTTTTTTGAGCGCGGCCACACTCATGGTGAGATCGTGATCCCCGAGTTCGCGGCGAATGTCCAAATGACTGACGGGATAGACGCTCAAATAATTCGGCTCATGCGGGAGAAATCCGCGCTGCACGAAAAGTCGGATCCCATTTCGAATCGTCTCGGGATGATGCCCCCGCGCGGTGATCATCGAAACAGGCCGCTTGTTCAAAGCCGCATGGTAAAAACAGGACCAAGACGGCCCCTTCCACTGAAGGTCAGGAAATCCTAAAGCAGACGCTAAATCCTCAACGAACACTTGCCTGCGCCCCATCAGGTTTTTCTCAAGCCACGTCAGGTCTTGATCGCGAAAATGCCGGAAAGTTCCATTCCGATCGCAAAAATCCAGTTTGTAGTCCGCGTATGGTCCCGTCGATCCGACGTGACGATGAACCTGCGCGAACTCCCCGCTTGAGAGCTTCAATTCAGCGCCGGTGTCTTTGTGAAAGATAAATGCGGGTGTCGAAAGAAAGGCGATATTGTCATCGAAATCAAAGAAGTAAAAACTGCGCCCGCCCTTGTCGGCGTTTCGGTCTTTTACGATTTCTCGCTCAATTGGAAGCTCCAATTGACCGCGATAAATCAGCGGCGACCTTCCGCGGAGCAGTTCAAAAGATTTCTTCAAGAGCCGGGTTGGCATTGGAGAGAGCCCTCTTCCTCATGGGAGCAGGGCCAAACTAACGCATTTGGTTAGGCATTTCAATGCTGAGAAACGAGGCAGCACTCAGCGACTGCTCGCCCCCGTTTTCGACTCGCCTTTTTTCACGACGATGGTTTTCGCCACCTTTTTCGCGGGAGCGGGCTCATCCTCGGGAGTCTCTGATTTGTTTGCCTTTTTCGCGGCCCCCGCCGATTTTTTAGGAGCTTTCTTAGAGGCTTTCTGGGCAGCCTTCTTACCGGCTTTTTTGCCGCCACCCTCGTCTGAAGGGATTTCACCCGTTTTCTGGATCACGAGCTTCATGGCGATTTCGAGCGTCACGTCTTCCGGCTTCATCCCATCCGGAAGAGACACATTGGTCTTTCCCGCCTTGATGTACGGACCGTATTTCCCGCTGTAGACGGCGACCGGTTCCTCGATCCCCTCGGCTTTCCCGAGCTCCTTGATCGGAGCCGCTCGTCCCCGGCCCGCCTTCGGTTTCGAGAGAATCTCAATCGCGCGTTCCAACTCGATCGTAAAGAGATTGTCGGTCTTCGGGATTGAACGGAAATCCCCGTCATGCACGATGTACGGCCCGAAGCGTCCCAAACCTGCCTTAATGTCTTTTCCGGTTCCGGGGTGGGCGCCCAAAGTTTTCGGGAGTTCGAGCAACTGCAAAGCTTGCTCAAGCGTCGTCTTATCGGGCTCCATTCCCGTCGGAAGGGAAACCCGCTTTGGCTTCGCCTCCTCGTCCGTCGCATCACCGAGTTGCACGTACGGCCCGTAACGGCCCGTTAAAACGTAAATCGGCTGACCCGTCTTTGGATCTTTTCCGAGTGCGTCGCTTCCGTTTACTTTTTGATCGATCAGCTTGTTCGCGATCTCGGCCGTGATATCCGCGGGAGCCTGCGCTTCGGGAATGGACGCGCAGACGTCTGCATCCCCTTCCTTACGACAAACATAGGCGCCGTAACGACCAACGCGGAAATCGAGTGCCTCGAGGCCCGGAAGCCGAATCGAACGCGCTTCTTCGGGATCAATTTTCTTCTCTTGAACGTCGACTTGCTTCTTCAATCCACGATCGCCGAAGTAAATCGATTTTAGGTAGCTGAGCTGATCTAGATCACCGCTCGCGATGTCGTCGAGCGATTTTTCCATCTCGCTCGTAAACCCGAGATCCACGAACTGCGTGAGGTGCTGCAGCAGAAGTTTTGCGACAACCATCGCTGTGAACGTGGGAACGAGCGCGGTCCCCGCCTTCTTCACGTAACCGCGGTCGATGATCGTTCCGATAATCGACGCATAGGTCGAAGGACGGCCAATTCCTTCTCTCTCCATTGTCTGAACGAGAGAGGCTTCCGTGTAGCGCGCGGGCGGCTTTGTTTCATGCTCCGTCGGCTGAATCGAGAGGCAGTCAACCGCATCACCGACTTTTAGATTCGGAAGACGCACTTCGCGCTCTTCGAGTGCGGCGTTTTCATCGTCGCTGCCTTCAACGTAAGCCCTGAGGAAGCCGGGAAACTCAATCGTGTTTCCGCTCGCGGCGAAAATTCCGGCTCCCACTTCGAAGCGAACAGACACTTGCTTTTGACGGCTATTCACCATCTGGCTCGCCATCGTGCGCTTCCAAATCAGATCATAAAGTCGAAGCGGCATTCCGCTCAGGCCCGTCTCCTCCGGCGTCTTGAAGTCAGTTCCCGCAGGGCGAATCGCTTCGTGAGCCTCTTGAGCGCCTTTGACCTTTTTGCCTTCGTATGTGCGCGGGGCCTCAGGAAGGTAATCTTTGCCGTAGAGCTCAACGATCTTCTCGCGCGCGGCCGTCAAAGCCTGCTGCGAGAGGAACGTTGAATCCGTTCTCATGTAGGTGATGAAACCTTGCTCGTACAAACTCTGTGCGACTTGCATCGCCTCACGTGCCGAAAGACCGAGCTTACGGTTGGCTTCCTGCTGCAAAGTCGAAGTAATGAAGGGTGCCGGCGGTTTGCGCGAGACCGGCTTCTCTTCGACTTCCGTGACCTTCCAGCTTTTGCCGACGAGCGCAGCATGAACCTCTTTTGCCTTGGTCGCATCCAGGTGAAGAATCTCCGACGCCTTATCAGCCATGAGCTGACCCGTCGTGGAATCAAAATCTTTCCCGGTTGCCACGCGCTTTCCGCTGTAGCTATGAATGCGCGACGCGAATTTGATCGCTTCTTTCTCGTTCTCCGCCTCGATGCCCCAGTAAACAGATTTATTGAATCTCAAGCGCTCATGTTCGCGCTCGACGATCAATCGAACGGCGACCGATTGCACGCGGCCCGCCGATAACCCGTAAGCAACCTTCTTCCACAGAAGGGGCGAAATCGTGTAACCCACCAGACGATCGAGAATGCGTCGCGCCTCTTGGGCATGGACGAGGTTCGTATCGATCTGGCGAGTCTCCGTCAGAGCATCGAGAATCGCTTCCTTGGTGATCTCGTTGAAGACCATTCGACGAAACGGAACTTTCGGCTTCAGCGCCTCGACGAGGTGCCAGCTGATGCTCTCTCCCTCACGGTCTTCGTCGGTTGCGAGAATCAGTTCGTCAGCATCATCAAGTCGCTCTTTGAGCTGCTTAATCACCTTCGTTTTGTTTTTAGGAATCGTATAGATGGGTTCGAAGTCATGATCGACATCAACACCCAACGTGGCCCAAGGCTGCTTCTTGAACTTCTCGGGAATGTCTTTGGCGGACTGGGGAAGATCTCGAATGTGTCCCATACAGGACTCAACAACGTAATCCTTGCCCAAAAATTTGCGGATCGTTTTCGCCTTCGTGGGCGACTCGACCACAACTAGTATCTTTCCCGTAGCCTCGCGCTTGGCCATTCTTCCTGCCGTTCTCGTGTGCCGTTCGGAGTGTTGTCATCAATTCCTATTTTCGACTCAGGACCTAAGTCGAGGGCGCAGACCTCAAAGATAAAGAAGGTCACGATTCGTGACAGCCCGCATGAAAACTGAAGACGCAAAAAATAAAATGAGTCCTTCTCCAAACCGATGCAAGCGGAAATTTTTGACGCGGCATATTTGACGTCGACAAAACTCCCGCGCAATCCACGCTTCATCACTCGCTCTCGCGAGCCGATGCAACTAAACTGAACGAATGAAGTCACTCAGCGAATTCAAAAACAAAGACGTTCGTTTTCTCTTCACCGACATCGACGACACGCTTACCGATCACGGCCAATTGGGAGCAGACGCCTACTCCGCTCTCTGGCGTCTTCAGCAAAACGGAATCCAGGTTATTCCAGTTACCGGTCGTCCCGCCGGCTGGTGCGAGATGATCGCGCGGTTCTGGCCGGTTCACGGAATCGTCGGCGAAAACGGAGGTTTCTACTTTCGCTACCACGAAAAAAAGATGGACCGGCATTTCGTCTTCGACGAAATCACCCGCGCACGCAATCGGGAAAAGCTCGAATCGATCCGCCAAGAAGTTCTCTCGCAAGTCCCCGGCTGCGCGATTGCGAGCGATCAGTTCTCGCGCCTCATGGATCTCGCCGTCGACTTCGCCGAAGATGTTGGCCCTCTCCCTGAATCGGAAATCGATCGCATCGTTCGCATCTTCGAAAAGCATGGCGCCCAGGCGAAGGTGAGTTCGATTCACGTCAACGGTTGGTTCGGCTCGTACGATAAACTCTCGATGTGTCGCGAATACGCGCAACGTGAACTCAAACTGGATCTTGAATTAAATAATGAGCGCTTCGCTTTCAGCGGAGATTCACCGAACGACGAGCCGATGTTCGCGTTCTTCAAGAATTCGTTCGCGGTCGCCAACATCAATAATTTCTTATCTCGGATCAAAAACAAACCGGCGTTTCTCGCCCCGTCCGAAGGAGGCCGCGGCTTCGTTGAGATCGCAAATCGTCTGCTCTCAAAATAAAAAACCCGCCTCAGAGGGCGGGTTTTTTCTTCGCTTCACTTCTTCCCTGGAGCGCCTTGATTTCCGAGGAGTGCCGCAAACGGGTTGTTAAACGGCGACGCCGGTTTTCTCGGCTGCCCCCCGCCCGGTCCACCACCTTGGTGCGGGCGATCCCCTCTGCCTCGGTCCTCTCGGTGTCGATCACCGCCAGGACGAGGCCCGCGGTCTCCGCCGGGAGCTCCGCGAGCGGCGACGCCAGGACGAGGTCCACGATCCCCACCATCGCGGCGTTCGGGTCTCGGTCCACGAGGAGCCCGCTCAGCGGAACGCTCTTCATCCGTACGGCGAACACGTTGGGGCGCTTCATCCAAAATCATCGACAACGAAATCTGATTCTTATCGAGATCAACGCCCAAGACCTTCACGGTCACTTGATCACCGGGATTCACGACCTTGCGCGGATCATCAACGAACTTATGCGAAAGAGCCGAAATGTGAACGAGACCGTCCTGATGCACACCGATGTCTACGAAGGCACCGAAGTTCGTCACGTTCGTGACGATCCCGGGGCAGATCATTCCTTCTTTCAGATCCTTCACTTCCGAGATGTCATCGCGGAACGAGAAAGCCTTGAAAGGATCGCGCGGATCACGGCCGGGCTTCTCGAGTTCACGAACGATGTCATCAAAGGTAAATTCCCCGACGATCGCGGCCCATTTGGTGCGAAGTTGCGTGAGCTTCTTCGCCCCCTCTCCCACCAGCTGCGAGAGATTCACGCCAAGTTCATGGGCCATGTCACGAACCGCGGCGTAGCGTTCAGGGTGAATGCCCGTCGCATCCAAAACTTGCTTGCCGTGATTAATGCGCAAGAAACCCGCGCATTGCTCGTAAACTTTCGTACTGAAGCGAGTGACTTTCATCAGCTGCGAACGATCTTCAAAGAGACCGTTGGCCTTCCGGAACTCGACGATGTTCTTCGCAAGACCCGGGCCGATGCCGGAAACATACGAGAGAAGAGGTGCCGAAGCGGTATTGAGATCGACACCCACGCCGTTCACGCAGCTCTCGACCACTTGCTCGAGAGATTTCTTCAAGTTGGTTTGGGAAACATCATGTTGGTACTGACCGACACCAATCGATTTCGGATCAACTTTCACGAGTTCCGCAAGTGGATCCTGGAGTCGACGCGCAATCGAGATCGCCCCGCGAACCGTCAAATCCAGATCCGGGAACTCCTCACGGGCCACGTCGCTCGCGGAATAAACGCTCGCGCCCGATTCACTGACAAGAATCACGGGCACCGACGCTCCGAGCTCCTTGAGAACCTTACGCACGAAAGCCTCAGCTTCGCGGCCGCCCGTTCCGTTTCCGACGGCGATCGCTTCGATCGTGATCTGCTTCAATACCTCGCCAAAGAGCTGTTTCGCGCGCTCCTCGGCGCCTTCCCCGAGCATCTGGAGAACCGTGTGCGAGATAAAGTTACCTTGTTTATCAATCAGGGCGAGTTTGCAGCCCGTGCGAAGTCCGGGATCGATCCCGAGAACACACTTGGGTCCAAACGGGCTTCCGAGCAGGACGCGACGAACGTTCTCCGCGAAAACCGAAATCGCGTGCTCGTCCGCTTTCTCTTTGAGGACGCGGTGGACCTCGTTTGAAATCGACGGATAAACGTGCACCGTCAACGCGACCTTCGCGCAATTCTTCAAGAACTCGGCAGCGTGCGATGACGGATCGGTGCAGGCGAAATTCTCGAAGACTTTCAAAAGATAAGCTTCATCACCTTCAATCGTGACCGTGAGCTCCTCTTGTTCCCAACCCCGGCGCATGGCCAGGTAGCGGTGCGAAGCCTTGGGTTCCTGCAGGTTCTTCACGGGTTCAGCGAACTCCGCGTACATCTCGAATTTCGAATGCGGCTTGAAGTTCTTAGTCTTCTTCGATCCGACCTTGCCCTGCTCAAAGAAGTTTTTGCGAATGGTCTCACGCAAATCAGGATTGTTGAAGATGCGGTCCACGATAATGTCTTGCGCACCCTTCAGCGCGAGATCGTAGGTCACGAACCCCGCGGCGGTGTTCAAGAAGTCCTTGGCTTTCACTTCGAGAGTGACATCGTCTTTGAGCTCACCATGGCCAAGTGCCCAGATCCAATCGGCGAGTGGCTCAAGTCCCGCCTCGCGCGCGATCGTCGCCTTTGTCTTTTTCTTCTTTTTGAACGGACGATAGATTTCTTCGAGATCCCCGAGATCCATCGACTTCTGAATACGCGCCTTCAATTCGTCGGTCAGGTTTCCCTGAGCCTCGATTTCTTTGACGAGGTAGGCGCGGCGTTTGTTGATCTCCTGCAGAGTTTCGTTCGATTCGATAATTTGACGAATCTGAACCTCGTCCAAGCCGCCGGTTTTTTCCTTACGGTAACGGGCGATGAACGGAACCGTTCCGCCCTCCGCCGCGAGCTCTAGGACCGCCTGGGCAGAGCGAAGGTTGATCTCAGGGTGAACCGTCGACAAATACGTCTGAAAACTTGTTTCCATTAAACTCTCACAAGGTCTGTATTAGGATTGTTCAATTGAAGTGGCCGCGAGAGAAAAATTCAAGATATGAGTTCGTCTTTTTTGGCGGATATAGGGTCCGCCTATGCCAGTTCGGCCCCGAAATTCGAAAATCGGGGCTTGGTGAACGGCGATGAAAGAAAATAGACATGCGTTATTTACGATGCCTTATTTATGACGATAGAGAATGAGCCCGTTCGTCGGATCATAGGGTGAAACACCCACGGTGACTCGGTCGCCCACGACGACACGAATGTTGAATCGACGCATTTTGCCGCAGAGCCTCGCCACGATCTCGACGTTGTTGTCGAGCATGACTTTATAAAGCCCGCCTGCTCCAGCATCTACAATTTTGCCTTCCAGCTGCGCGAGATCGTCTTTTGCCATAGGCCACAATGGATAATGCAGAATCCGTCGAACGTCCAATCATTTATAATTGGGTTCTGCGTGAGTCTCAGCCCCGCATTATGTGGACTTGTAATTCGCGATGAGGATTTTGATGCCGTCTTTAAAGAGAACTTCGAGCCGATTGTTCTGGCTCGTGAGGACATAGCCCCAGCCCAAAACCTTGTGCATGAGCGCGGTTCTCGCCTCGTAATTCTCAGACATTTTGTAGGGCGCCGGCTTCAGCGACTTCGAGCGATCAAACAAGGTCTTCCATTGTTGCTCAAGATCACCATCACGATCGATCTTCAGCTCCGAGGACCGTTTTGACTTCTTCTCAACCGCTTTCTCATCAGGAGCAGCCGGCTCGGCTTCGGCTTCGACTTCGACGGCTTCATCGGTCGCTTCACTCAAATCTTCGGCAATTTCAGCGTCATCGAGAGAGTCGTTTTCATCGCCGATGTCGAAACCTTCATCGTCGGCCTGAGCCAAGATTTTCGGTTTCGATGCCGCCTTCGTCTTGGTTTGCGAATCCGTCCCTTTTTTCGCACCTTTTGCGGGAGCGGCTTTGACTTCCGGCTTTTCGACTTCTTTCGCCGCGCCTTTCTTTTTCGGCTCGGCCTTCGGAGCTGCCTTTTCGACGACTTTTTCAACGACCTTGGCAACTGCTTTGGCAACCGCCTTAGAAACGGACTTGGCCTTGGCTGCCGGCTTAACGGCGGATGATCCTTTGGCGGGTTTCGCGTTCTTTGTTGCCGGCGA
>SXSP01000513.1 GCA_005792225.1 Bdellovibrionales bacterium
GCGCTCAAAGGAACGCTTGGCATCTCGCAAGAGAGATTTGTACTGCTCGTCGCTTTCAAAAACACGAATCCCCGCGCTCACGTTGTGGTCTCCTAAATGGAGAACGCCGAACGTGATGTTCTGCCGTTCGAGTGTGATGCGGGAGCGTATCCTCGCCTGGCCGCACGCGAGACGCGCCTTACCCGAATCAAATCGGTTGAAATCGAGAAGCGTGATTTTGTTGTTATAAACTTCGTTCTTCTGCCCGAAGGTCTCAAAGACGGATGCGACCGCAAAGTGAATGCCGACTCTCAAGTTGTCGACTCTCGCGGGCTTCACGTAGCGATCAAAAGCGATGCGACCGTTGGCGAGTTCGGGACTGTTCGATTCCGCTTTTTCCAGAGCCTTCAAGAAGTCTTCGAGAATGGAAACGCCGAAGGCCGCCTCCGCGAGCTCGATCGCGCGGAAGGCGTACTGCAGATTCTGAATCGTTTCGATTCCGGAAACTTCATCGAAGAACCAGGCGCAGCTCGTGTACATCAACATCAAGTGACGTTGGGCTTCGAGGCCCTTTAAGACGAGCGTCGTTTCTTCGTCGGTCATCGGTCCCCGACACCATTTTTTTAAGAAAGCCTCGATGTTGGAGAGCGACCGGTTCTCGATCACCTCGATGTAGGCGTTACGCGCACCCCAGGGATCGTCCATCTGCCGCTTCAACGCTTCTTCAAACGGCGCTTCTACGCGGTCACGCACGAGATCGAGTGCGGCCCGCAGGGGATCGCGCCATCTTTGATGCCAATTCCCCTTGGTTCCGCTGTTGCAACCACAATCGTTGCGCCATCGTTCGATGCCGTGAGCGCAACTCCATGAGGAATTCTCATGAATCTGCGCTTCGCGCTTCGGTGGGTTCATCTCGAGAAATTGGCCGTAGTTTGTAATCGTGGCCAGTTTGTTTTTCTCGAGATGCCAGATGGCGTAAGCGAGCGCCATATCGCCGAGGCGATGATGGTGCCCGTACGTTTCGCCGTCGGTCGCAATGTGAAGGAGCTGCGGCCCACCCGCGGGTGAAGCGCGGAATCCACTTAAGAGTCGGTTGGCAAAGGTCTCGCCGTTGTGGAGGAGTCCTTCAAACGCGACCGCCTTTGAAATCGGACCGTCGTAAAAGAACCCGACGATCGAGCGACCGGAGGGAAGCCGAATCAAATACGGCTCACGCGGATCGATCTTCTCGAAGCTCACGTCCTGCCAGGCCTCGTCGCGCTCCAGAGAGCGTACGGCCTTCGCCTGCCGGGGCGCGAGAATGACGTACTTCATTCCGTTTGCGGCCAGCATCTCGAGCGACTCGGTATCCACCGCCGTCTCCGGGAGCCACATCGATTCGGCCTGACGCTTAAATCGCGTTTCGAAGTCGCGGAGTCCCCAAATGATCTGGGTTTCTTTATCGCGTGCGTTCGCGAGCGGCATGATGACGTGATTATAGGCTTGCGCGATCGCCGAACCGTGACCGCCGAACAGCTTCTGGCTTAAGCGATCGCCCTCGAGAATTCTCTCGTAAGTGGTGGGATCTTTGTGTTCGAGCCACGAAAGAAGTGTTGGCCCGAAATTGAAACTCACCTTTGCGTAGTTATTGGCGAGATCCACCACCCGCCCCTCGGAATCAAGAATCCTCGAGGCGCCGTTGGCGCGGTAGCACTCCATATTGATGCGCTCGTTCCAGTCATGGAACGGGTACGCGGATTCCTGGTACTCGATTTCACCGAGCCAGGGGTTCTCGCGAGGCGGCTGATAGAAGTGCAGGTGCAAGCAAAGATAACGATCCATTTTCAAGATGCCCCATTCCCGCGGACCTCAAAAACGCTCAACCCTTTCTCAGCACGAGTGCCGAAAAAGGTTTTAGATCGATTGTGCCTTTTGATGTGGTTCCGCCAAAGAACCCATCTTCCGAAGAGTTGAGGGCGATTTCAAGCTTCTCGACACCCCAATCTGGTTGCACCTTTTCTGTCTCCGAACTGAACGACAAGAACAGTTGCACGTGGCTCCTTGAAGTGTGACCATTCACCTCGAGAACTCGACCTTTGGCGAGGAGCTTCGTCGTTACATTTCCCTGCTCAAAGAGCTTCTCCCGACGAATCCATTTCGAAAGCTCGATCAGCTGACGGTAGTACGACATAAAGCTCTGACCTTGTGCCGAATCGACTTTCTCCCATTTGAGCTTCGATCGCTCGAAAGTCTCGAAACTTCCCGGATCGGGAGGTTCGCCCTGCCACTTAAAGCTACCGAACTCCTCCCGGCGCCCTTTGCGAACGGCTTCGAGTAAGTTCTTATCGGTGTGATCGACGAAGTAGAGAAACGGCGAATCCTCAGCGAACTCCTCACCCATGTACATAAGCGGAAGATTTTGAGTCAGGAAAACGCAAGCCGCCGCGAGACGCGCTTTCTCGGGTCCAGCGAGTTTGATCAAACGATCGCCTTCGGCGCGGTTGCCGATTTGATCATGGTTCTGCGAGCAAACGACGAGCCGCGTGCGAGAGACTCCATCATAGGGGCGCCCGTGCGAGCGGTGGCGAAACTCCGAATACTCGCCGTCGAAGACGACTCCATCTTCGTAAGCGTTCGCGAGTTGCTCGATCTTTCCGTAATCCGCGTAATACCCTTCCCTTTCACCGGTTACGAGTGCGTGGATCGTGTGGTGAAGATCATCGGCCCAGTGAGCGTCCATCCCGTGGCCACCCTCCTCGGGCGTCATGAGGATGCGTGAGTCATTGGCATCACTCTCGGCGATGAGGTAGAGCGGACGTCCCGTTCGCTCCTGAAGATCATCTTTCATTCGCGAGAGATCTTCTAGGAAGGGTCGCGCCGACGTATCGAAAATCGCGTGAACCGCATCAAGACGAAGCCCGTCGAAATGGAACTCTTCGAGCCACTGTCTTGCATTTTCGAGGAAATAGCGGCGAACCTCGTCGCTCCACTCCCCGTCGTAATTGAGAGCATCGCCCCAGGGAGTTTTGTACTTGGACTGAAAATAAGGACCGAACGCGGAGAGGTAATTCCCTTCGGGGCCCAAGTGATTGTAAACAACGTCGAGAATCACGGCGATGCCGTCCTCGTGTCACTCGTTCACCAGACGCTTGAGCGCCAGCGGCGCTGCTTCCTGATCACCGTAGGAGTTCTGCGTAGCAAAGAGTCCGACGCCGTCGTATCCCCAGTTCCGTTTTCCCGCGAACTGCGCAACCGGCATGATCTCGATCGCGTTCACGCCGAGTTCCTTAAAGTGCTTCAAACGTTTTCGCACACCCTCGAAGGTCCCCTCCGGGCTAAACGTTCCCACGTGGAGTTCGTAGATGACGAGTTGATCGAGGGGATGCCCCTTCCACTTCGCATCGGTCCACGCGAAATCGGTTTCGATGACTTCCGACGGGCCGTGAGGTCCCTCGGGTTGATAGCGAGAGGCCGGATCGGGAAGCTCACCCTCTCCATTCATGCGAAACTTATAACGATCGTGCGCGCGCACGCCAGGGACGCGAGTTTCGAAATAACCTCGTTCGTCCCGCTCCATGGGATGAAAGTCTTTTTTGCCACCCTCGCGAAGCACGACAACTTCCGCTGTTTTTGCCTCGGGCGACCAAACACGAAAGCGTGTGCCATCGCCATCGCCGCGGGCTCCCAGCCAACGCTTTTCATTTTCAATGAAGCTTGTTTTCATTCCTTGATCCTTCGTATTTGAGGAAGAGAGCCGAAAGCGGCGGAAGTGTCAGGGTCAAACTGTGATCACGTCCGTGCGCGGGCAACGGATTCGAACGAACGGCGCCGAAGTTCCCATGCCCCGTACCACCGAAGTGTGCGGCATCGGAGTTGAGGACTTCAGTCCAAATCCCGGCGTGATCTACGCCCAGCCGGTAGTTCATTCTCGGGATGGGCGTCAGGTTAAAGACGCAAAGAAGGGTCTCGCCAGATTTTCCCTTCCGGAAAAAGCTTAAAACACTGTTCGTCGAATCGTTCGCATCGAGCCATTCGAAACCTTTGGCCGCAAAATCTTGATCATGAAGTGCTGGCTCATCCTTGTAGAGACGATTTAGATCCTTTAAGAGTTCCGCGACACCCTTATGTAAACCGCCCTCATTGAGTAAATGCCAGTCCAGGCTCGATTCGTGATTCCACTCTTTCTTTTGACCGAACTCGCTCCCCATAAAGAGAAGCTTCTTGCCCGGTTGAGCGTACATGTAAGCGTAGAGCGTGCGAAGGTTCGCGAACTTCTGCCATTCGTCGCCCGCCATCTTGTTGACGACTGACCCCTTCCCGTAAACGACCTCATCGTGAGAGATCGACATCACGAAATTCTCATTGAACGCGTACATGCTCCGGAATGTGAGCTGATTCTGATGGTGGTGACGATAAATCGGATCACGCGCGAAGTACGAGAGAGTATCGTGCATCCAACCCATATCCCACTTCATGCCGAAGCCGAGCCCGCCGAGATAAACGGGGGCCGAGACCCGCGGCCAAGCGGTGCTCTCTTCCGCGATCGTGTGGGTGTCGGGATGCTCACGGTAAATCGCGGTATTCAGTTCACGCAAAAACTCGATCGCTTCGAGGTTCTCACGTCCACCGTATTTATTGGGTATCCACTCCCCGTCCTTTCTTGAATAATCAAGGTAGAGCATGCTCGCAACCGCATCGACGCGAATACCATCGACGTGGAAACGATCGAGCCAGATCATGGCGCTCGAGATGAGGAAGCTCTTCACCTCATGGCGACCGTAGTTAAATATCAGGCTGTTCCAATCGGGATGATACCCTTTGCGCAAATCCTCGTGCTCGTAAAGATGCGTGCCGTTGAAATAGCCGATTGAAAACGCGTCGCTCGGAAAGTGCGACGGCACCCAATCGAGGATGACACCGATGCCCTCTTGATGAAGGCGATCAATGAGATACATGAAATCTTGAGGTGTTCCGTAGCGTGATGTCGGAGCGAAGTAGCCGGTCGTTTGGTAACCCCAAGATCCGTAGAAGGGATGCTCCATGATCGGCATCATCTCGACGTGCGTAAATCCCATTTGTTTAACGTACGCCGGAAGCTCCTCGGCGAGTTCACGGTACGTCAGGCTGCGGCCGCCCTCTTCGGGCTTCCGGCGCCAAGATCCCAAATGAACCTCGTAAATCGACATCGCCTGGTCGGTCGCTTGGCGGCGCGCACGAGTTTGCATCCAGGTTTGATCGTTCCAAGTGTAGGCGTGATCCCAGATACGGCTCGCCATCTTCGGTGGCTCTTCCGTGTAGAATGCGTAGGGATCCGCCTTGTCGACCGCATAGCCCGAGTGCGAAACGATATGATATTTGTAAGCTTGCCCCTTTTGCGAGTTCGGAACAAAGCCACTCCAGATCCCGGAGCCTCCCACGGGCTCAAGAAAGTTCGCGGTCTTCGACCAACCATTAAACTCACCGATGACGGAGACCGTGCGGGCTCCGGGCGACCAAACGGAAAACCAGGTCCCGTATTCGGAGCCGCGGTGACCGAGATGCGCGCCCATTCTTAAGTATGCGCGCGTGTGTCGACCCTCGTTGAAGAGGTGGAGATCTTCCGGAGTCAAAAGCCCGTGGTGACCTTGTTCAGAGGGGCGGTGGTGCGTTTCTTTCTGCATTCGTTGCTTCCTTTCCGGCCGTTCGCCGGAGCTCGGTCAAATCACGTAATAAGCGGGTGAGTTCCGGCTTCTCGCGCCAGTCCTCAAGCGAAAGTCGCAGCTTACGGCGCCAATTCGGATATTCCTTCCAGGTGCCGGGAATATTCTGCGGTTCATCTTCGTCCCAGAGATCCTCGACGTTGACGAGCACGAGTTCCGCTGGACTCGCAGCGAGGAGTTTAAGAAGTTTCACGAGAACCGCGTGTTCTTCTTTGATCTTAAGATCCTTGATCCAATTTTTGATGAGGCCGTTGCGCTCTTTCTTTTGCGTTTTCGCGAAATCAGAGTCGATGACGTTCAACTCTTCAAACAGCGCGACATCTTTTCCTTCGCAGTAGCCCTTAAAAGGAACCATATCGTGCGTGTTCAGACACGCGAGCGCCTGGGCCGGCACTTGGCGAGCCGCGCGGGTTGGCGACTTCCCCGCCTCAAACGGGAGAACCCACATGCGGAAGCAATCATGCTCGGCCA
>SXSP01000514.1 GCA_005792225.1 Bdellovibrionales bacterium
ATTGAACTCGAAACCGGCACCCTTACCCCCTCGCACCGTTCATATCGCCGCGACGAGTTGAAAATGTGCACAGTGCACGAAAAAATGGCAGTGAACCTGATTTCGAAGATGCAGGTCAAAATTAAATCGGGTCGTCGCTGAGGGCTGAAAATTCATAGATGCCGCGTGAAAGCTGAGCGCCGCGTTGTAAAAAGGGAGCTACGAAGCTCCCTTTTTTAATTTCCGGGTTCCATTTGTCCCATGTGTTGAGAACTCCTCTTTCAAGGCCAGGAGCGCGGGCCTAACCTCGGGCGAAGGAGGATCCCAGATGAAACAAAAATACCTGCTACTTTTGATTCCCCTGATGTTCGGGTGTGCCGGAAACGACGCATCGCCACCGCCCACACCCGGGGTTGATAGTTTCGTCCCGCGGAAATTCCGTTGCGCCGATACCACCGGAACCGGTCAGTTTTTCGTTCTCGAAATTAATACCGGCGGCTCGAAGGCCAATATTGTGAGTGATCAACCCGTCGAGTTCCAGCGTATCGCAAATCCCGACGCGACGACGACTGAAGAAGTCACTTACTCCGCCGAAGCGAATCACGGCTCCGATGTTTTGAAAGTTTCAAAGGCTCTCGTCGACGGAACGGAGACGGTGGGGAACGCGCGTTGGAACGATCGCGCTTACAAATGCTCGCATCAATAAACAAAAAATGTTTTCGTTGAGGCGGGTCGTCGCCCGTCTCATCTTGCTTCCCACAAATCTCAGAAGCACCGCCAGAGTCACCAACAGAGTCACCAAATCGCATAAATTTGAGACTCAGTTTGGCCCACCGATTGCCTGGACGAAAGGGCGGGTCGACTGTCTCGATACGAAACCCCGTGGTTTCAATGGGTTGGGAAAAATCTCAAATTAAGGAATTTTTTTCCTCATATTCTCAGTATGGGCCGCCGATAGGTCTTATGTGAGCGCGAGGATGTGAACATCTTCGACGTCTCGAGAGCTCTTTAGTCAGGGACATGAATCAATCGGAGGTCTTGATATGGTACGTTCTATGTTCATCGTCGTTAGCGACGATCAAGCGTTGATCCAGAAGGCGCAGCAATTCGGTCAAATGCATGGTGTGACCGTGCAAGTGACTTCGCCCGAGCAGTGGCACGCGACAAACAGCGGAGAAGTTCCTTCTCTCGTCGCAGGTCAGAGCGCGGTTGAAGGCGGCAAAGTTCTTCCTTTCCCCGGAACGAACTTGGGCGCGACAAACGAGCGTCGCGGTGTTGCGACAATCAACCAACTCGAAGCTTCGGCGATCGAAAACGCGATTGGCGCGTTCAAGGGTAACTTGACTGAGGCTGCTAAAGCCCTCGGCATCGGCCGCGCGACTCTTTACCGCAAGGTGAAGCAGTACAATATCGACCCCTCGGCAGCTCGCAATAAGAAGAAAGCCGCTTGATCATTGGAAATTGATGTCCCGACGTGACTGCCGATTTTGGCTCTAAACAAGAGACGATGAGCTAGAACAAGTGGTAGTTGAAGAGAGCCGAGGATCCAGTCCTCGGCTTTCTCTTTTTGGAGACGCGTGTGCCCGCATCGCTGATCAGGATTATCATCGGTACGCTCGTGATTATCGGAGCGGCGACGTTCGCCGCACGCACGTCTATCGAAACGACCTACAAGCGCGCGGCTCTCGAAGTCTGCGATTTGATCGAAACGTATTATTTTCGAAGCGGGGAGCCGGAGGTCAAATCGTTCATCGTTCGCTGCCGAGACGCCGCCCAGAAGCAGAAGTTTCTGCTCTCAAAAGTCGAAAACATTCGGCGGATCAATACGCGCCTGTCGATGCTTCGCACGTCGCACCTGAATCTGTATCGACCTGATGAAAACCGTGCCCTCTGGGAAAATCGTGCGCTCGATACGGGTATCCGGTCTCGATTCGTCGAATCGGATCTCATCGTTCACCGGGTACTCGACGGAAGCGAAGCCAAAAAGGCGGGAATACAGCCTGGCGATGTCCTTCTTAAGATCGATGGAGGAACCGTCTCATCACCCTGGGACGCTCAATCGAGTGGTGGAAGGTATATGATCTCGCGTCGGGGAGACGTTCTGACATTCGATCTTCAGCCGAGCGAGATCACCGAGGATATGTCGCCGACGTTACGTGAGTTGAATGCGCGGACGGCACTGTTGAGGTTCCCGAGCTTCCTTTCACAATATTACGAGGCGGAGAGTTGGAAGCGAGTCGCCGCGAAACTCGGCCGCTATGAGCACATCATCATCGATCTGCGTGATAATGCCGGAGGGAGTTTTCCGGCGATGTTGAGGGCGCTCTCGCCCTTCACTTGCCGCGACCGACTCATCGGTGAACTCATCACCTCGCCGGAGCGGGGCGGGCCCGAGGTCCAAGAGGTAACGGATCTCCGCGACGTGCTTGATACACGAAGCCAGCTCGCGCAGCTCTCGGAAGCACGTCGAATTCGGCTGCGTACATTTTTAACTTACGGGTGCTATGACGGTGCTGCCACCGTTCTCATCGATGGTGGAACGAGTTCCACGGCCGAAATCTTCGCGGACGCATTTTTTACTCGAAAAAACTCTCGCGTTCACGGGCAGCCGAGTGCGGGGCAAGTGGTGATGGCCCAATGGTTTACCGTCGCAAATTTCGGGGGAGATGACACTTCCATCTCGATTCCGATCGCGGGTTACGTTTCGAGCGCGGGCAGCGAAATTGAAAACGAAGGTTTAAGACCCGAGAAACTTCTTTACTATGATCTCGAGCGATCACGCGCAGGTTTCGATACGTGGATCGACGAGAGTGTCTCAAAATGAGACCGTGATTCGTCGGCTTAAAAATTCACAAGAAGCGCGCGCGCAATGACCATATGACTAGAACTTGGCCAGCAAGCTTCGCGTCAATTCCCTCCCGGCTCGGCATGAGACTCGCAATGAAAGAGAGAATAAGAGTGGGAAGATCGTGAAGGCATGCCGGAGGTCGAACGATGGGTAAAGACAACGTCATTGATATCACTGAGCGCGTGAAGCAGCCCGACTACAAGGCTCGCTTGCGCAATTTGAAAGTTCGTCTCGATTTGGAACAGGCGAAGATCGCGGTTTCGACCTCGCTCCTTTCCATCGTTCTTCTCGTGACTCTCGCGAACAACAACCTCCTTGTGCCGAAAGTCCAGCCGACGGTGGATAACGAGAATCGGGCAACTCGCGGAATCGCGAGCATCCCGAGCGTGGCCGATGTTCAACCCACTGAAGATGATCAGCGCCTCGTGATGGAGCTCTCGAAACGAAGCCTCAGTGCTACGGCTTCGGTCGGGCACAAAGTCTCGTTAATCGATAAGCTTGCCTTTGGATTTCTCGAAGGTAAGTACAAGGTCCGTTTGAGCGCGGGCAAACTTTCCGAGATCGAGTTTGCGGGCC
>SXSP01000052.1 GCA_005792225.1 Bdellovibrionales bacterium
CCTGCCAATTCACCCGCCACCCTCCCGAACCCCATCGCCAACTACCCGTAATTTCTCCCGGACCTGGCACTCGGCTTGAAACAACATCCGTACCGAAAAGCGAGGACCCCGTGAAAAGCGTAAAAACATCCGTTCAAGTTCGATTGCTCGCGCCGATCGTCGCCGCGCTTTCCGGCCTGCCGACCGCCGCCACAACCGCAGCCGCCACAACCGCCACAATCACCACAGCAACCCTCGCCACCGCCCTAACAACCCCCGCCCACGCCGCAGACGAACTCAAAAAACTCTCAAACGGCGAGCACTCAATTAAATCCCTCGGCCCCGACTTCGGCGTCGAAGTTCCGGTCCGAAGAATTGCTGACGAGAACATTCAGCTCGTGTTCGTAAATTATGATCTCGCGAAGGAGCTCGGGATCGAGCTTCCGAAAGATCCCGTGGAACTTGAGAAGATGGCGAAGGAAGCGTTTGGTTGGGAAGTGGATCCGACGAACACTTCGCAGAAGAAATGGTACGCAACGAATTACCTGGACTCTGAGAAAAAAGGCCCGGGCCAGGCCATGGGTGATGGTCGCGCGCTCTTTACGGGGGAGTTGCAGCTGACGCGCACGGACGGTCGGATCCTTTATATTGATGCCGTTCAGAAGGGCGTTGGTGTTACGCCTTTTGCGTGGCTCAAGAACAAGAGTCACAGTGATGGTCTTCAGACGGTGAATGAGCTAGTCGACAGCGCTTACTTGTCGCGCGCGAATACGAAGAATCAGTTGGATTCGACAGCGGATCTCTTCGGATTTCGGGTGATGAAAGATGGTCAGGTGAAGTCGATGACATTGCGTCTTGGTAACCAGACGCGAGTCGCGCATCCGCGTTTTCACTCGGATACGGTGGTGAATTTTCGGAAGATCATGGATTACGTCATCGTGCGCGATTTAGGTCTGCCTCTGAATACGGAAGTCACTCGACCGCTCATCATGGAGTGGATGCAGATGTTTACTGAGAACCTCGCGGTGGAGGCGGCGCGCTTCTTTGACTTAGATGCGATTCAGGAGTCGCCGACGGCGGGGAACAAGACTTCGCGTGGTGGAACGATTGATCTCGCGGGTGTTCGTTACTTTGATGCTTATCACGGTGCTTACACGCATCTTTTCGGGCGCATTATGGTTGATCAGCAGAACACCTACATGAAGGGCTACATCACGATGATCCAGCGGTATATGTCGGATGCGCACTACCTTCGCCCGAAGGACTCCATTGAGCTCAGGGACGAAATGCGAGAATACTTTGATCGCCGGTACACGGAGGAGTTGTCGCTCCTCACTTTGATGAGACTTGGACTGACGCAGGCGGAGGCGAGGTTAGTGCCGCAGAAGCAGGCGTTCCAACTCGCGTTGGCCGTGAATGCGCTCAAGCGTGCTAAGGGAACGAAGCACGTGAAGATGCATAACGGAAATGAGAATGTGCGGCCGACGGCGTTCGATACGCGGAAGATCCTCGCGGGGACGATGCGGGCCTACGCTTCTTTCAGGCGCGAAGATGCGGTGAAAGAAATCTTCCGGGTCGACCGGAGTTGGCAGACGGAGCACAACGAAGCCCACCAAAAGCACATGACGAATTACATCGCGGCCGTTGAAGGTGTTTTGAATTCCATCGGGCACCATAAGTTTGCGACTTGGGCAACGAACGCGGAGAAGATGAATCACCGACGCCTTGAGATGTCGTCGAACTACGATTTCTGGAATAAATATCTCGGGCCCGCAATTGAGGCGATCAACAAGGGCGACGTGAGCCACGTGGAAATCACGAAGCTCATTGATCGTGCCGGCGATGCCCTCGTTGATCCGGGTCTTCCCGAGAGACCCATCACGATGCTGAAGACGAAGAAGGCTCCCGTTTATACGCATCCGCTCTTTAAGATGTACGAGAGCAGTCAGTCCGCGCAGGCCACGTGCCGGGCTGCCTTTTAAAGAGAGTTTGTGAGAAGCCAGCGCAACGTATGAGGTGACCGCAGTCTCCATGCGGTTGCCGAGTGACCGTGACCACGGAACTCCCGATAAACGACGTTCTCGGCCGGCACTCCCCGCTGAAGAAGGTCTTTCGCGAGACGAGAAACGTACTGAGCGTAGGTCTCTTCACCCTCCGTGTCTCCGTGATCAAGATAGAATCGAACAGGCAATGAGGGCAGTGGCGCGTCCGCGAGCATCTTCTGCATCGACTTCCAGCGGGAGCCGACGGCGATGGAGAGGCACGCAGCACTTGAGAAAACTTCCGGGTGGCGCCAGACGAGGGCGAGCGAAATGTTTCCGCCCCACGATGAGCCCATAGTGAACGTTGCTTCACGACGGGGATCAGTTCGGTACGCCTGATCAATCCATGGCTTTATGGTTTCGATCAAGAAGGCCGCGTACTTCGCTCCGAAAAGATTGTAGTCGAATTCTTCTCCGCGCTGATCCATGAAGGCATCGATGCCCACGACGATCGCACCCACACCCGTCTCTCGACCCAGCTTCGCTAAGGCCTCGTCGATTTGCCATTCGTAGCCGCCGTCGGCGCTCTGATCATCGAAGCCGTTTTCGCCGTCGTGCAGATAGATCACGGGATAGCGACGGGTCGGGTTCTGAAGGTAATCGGCCGGGAGTAAAACACGAATTGTGCGTGAATTTCCGAGTTGAGGCGACTTGATGTTCTCAAAGACGTCGAGTTGACCAACGATTGAAGACGAAGCATGCGCAATCTCCACACCTAGAGAAGACACAAAGAAGAGACCGGCCACGAAAAGAAACCGCATGAACAAAGACATCATCGCCGAGATCTCGCCGTCAATTCCGGATTTAAAACTCAGCGACATAGATCAAGCCTCCCCAGAGAGGTGTCAGACGATTTTCTTCTTCCCATTCGTTGTACTGTAAACGTGCGACCGCATTGAGGTCAAACCAAACCCGAAATGCGACTTGCTGATGGACGACCCATTTAACGGCGGGCTCATTGGTCACCGATTCCTGCAGGTAGCAAGCATAATTCATTCGGTCTTCGAGCCAGGAACGGAAAATCGGTACGCGCACGAGGGCGCGGAACGCCCACGGATCGCCGGGGTTATTTCGTTGATTGAGTCCTTGCGAGAGCCAGCCGATGAGGAGCGAGACGCCGAAAGGTCTTAAGACTTCGCTCACCCCTTCGCTTCCATGAACCGACCAGAGAAAGCCCATGCGACTTTCGCGGAACTCGGGGTCCTCCCAGTTGTCGTACTGAACGACGAACCTTGACGGTTGTTCGTAGGCCGCGCCCGAGGTCATGGACCAACCGAGATCCCAGTCTGTTTCGGAATAGGCGGGCGCCATCGCTTCCCACTGCGCCGCTTGTGAGGGGTAACTGTCGAGCCAGTCGGGATCGAGGGCGAACTCCTGCTCCGACGCCATGGCGAACGAACTCGCCAAAACCGGAGACGAGAGAACAAACAAAAGCCCAAAGATGAAAGGGAAAACCGGGAGACGGATCGACATCACGGGACGAGAGTAGGCGAACTCTCAACATCACTCCTCATCGCTTTTTGACAATTCGGGCCTCCCAAATTTAGAAGAGGATAAGGAATGTACATTGCCCCACATTTGCGGATGGCGAGGCACGCTGCCTCGGCTTCTTTGTCACAGGTTCCGAAATCAGTTAGGCGGGAACCCGAGCGCGTTTTTGCACTGAGCAAAGTCGCGAGCGATCATGCAAATTCATCGAGTCTCCCATGAAGATAGAATAAAGTTGGAACTTGATGGCTCACGACAGTCCTGATTTCCGTCGCCGGCTCATCCGGCGCATGATCACGTTTCTTTATCCCATCCGGTTCCTCGCGCTCATCGCGTGTTCGATCGTCGTCGCGCGCATCGCTCTTGAAGTTGTTGCGGTCTACTTCATCAGCCCCTTCGTCACCACGGTCACAAACCAGCTCTCGACCGGTGGGCGGGCTGACGGGTTCTTCAGTTGGCTTTTCAGCGATGCTTCGTCGGCCAAGGATCTGAGGCGGGTCCTCGGATTCATGGCCGCATCACAAGTGGGATTGAGCCTCGCGACTTTTCTCGCGTCCGTTTGGGAGCGGCGTCTCAGCATGGGCATCATCACCGCCATGCGCACGCAAGTTTACGATCATCTCCAACACCTGGAATTTTCGTTTTACGACCGGATGACGAGCGGGAAACTCATGAATCGCGCACTCGGCGACCTCGATGCGGTTCACGGCTTCGTCAATATGAGTTTACTTGCGACTTTGAATATCGTGGTATCGATTACGGCCTACATGGCGCTTCTCTGCTGGCGCTCGCCTTATCTCTTATTCGCGGCGCTCATTCCCCTGCCTCTCTGGTGCTACGTCATCTTTAAATTCAGCAAACGTTCCGCACCACTTTACGGAAGTCAGCAGCAGGCCGCCGATGCCATGCTCGGAGTGATCACCGAGAACGTCGCCGGAAAGCACGTGGTGCGCGCCTTCGGCTCACAGAAATTTGAGAGCCGAAAATTCACCGAGAAGAATGAGCACTTCCTCACTCGCCTTCTTTCGGTCATTCGTTGGCAGGCGACCTTAAATCCGATGCTTCAGAGCTTGGCGATTCTCGCCCACATCACGATGTTCTTCGTTTGCTCGTGGTTGATTCACCGGGGTGCACTCCCGATCGGTGATCTCATGATCCTGGGTGCCGCGATGGGAACGATCCTCGGTAAACTGAATCACATCAACAGCATCGCCGAGAGTTTCCAACGCGCCATGGTTTCCGGCACGCGCCTCTTCGAGATTCTCGATGCCGAGCCGACTCGGCCTAGGCTTGAAGGCTCGGAGAAGATCCCGTCCCTCCGACAAGACGTCATTTTTGAGTCGGTTTCGTTCGCGTACGAGAGCGGAAAACCTGTGCTGAAGAACGTGAGTTGCCGAATTCCCGGCGGTCAAGTGACGGCCCTCATCGGCCCCACGGGTGCCGGAAAAACGACGCTCTCAGCGCTCCTCGCCCGGTTTTATGATCCAAGCTCCGGGCGGATCACATTGGGCGATCAAGACATCACGCGGGTGAACTTGCATGAACTCAGGCGCCACGTGGGTTTCGTTTTCCAAGAAACGTTTCTCTTCACCGACACGATCCGCAACAATATTCGTTACGGGCGTATGGACGTGAGCGAGGAGATGCTCAGACGCGCGGCCGAGGCCTCCCACGCCGACGATTTTATACGCAGGCTTCCTGATGGCTACGAGACACGAATCGGAGAAGGCGGCGTCCAACTTTCCGGAGGCCAGAGGCAGAGACTCGCGCTCGCGCGGGCGCTCGTTTATGATCCCGAAGTTCTCATTCTCGATGATGCGATGGCTGCGCTCGACGCGACCACCGAATCGATGGTGCGCGAAAGACTTCGCGAACTCAAAAGCGGCCGCACGATTCTCATGATCACGCATCGACCCTCAAGCCTTCTGCTCGCCGATCATGTGATCGCGATGGAAGATGGCCGTATCCTCGCCGAGGGCCCGCCGCGGGAACTCGCACGTGAGGGCGGAATCCTCGAAACCTTTCAAGAGGGCACCGCATGAGTCAATATCACAAGGCGCTGTCTCTTAAGACCCTTCGCCGACTCACCGAACGGATTCGCCCGTATCGGCTTCGGTACATGCTGATTAGCTTTCTGGGAATCGCGCTCGCGGGCCTCGACATGATTCCGCCAAAACTCGTCGGGAACGCCGTCGACATCATGAGCTCGAAAACGGGCTTCGATCTATGGGATGTCGGGCAAATCCTTCTCCTTTGGGCGGCGGTCGCGTTCTCGACCCAAGCGCTTCACGGAGTGCAGATCGCCTTCGCGAGCCGCACGGGAGAGCGGGTTCTCGCACTTCTCCGGCAGGAGCTCTTTGATCATCTTCAAAAGCTCTCGCTCCGGTTTTTTGACCGCAATCACATGGGTCGAATCTTAGCCGCCTTCGGCAGCGATCTCGATTCGCTGAGAAGTCTCGCGATCTGGGGTATCAACACGATCACTTCGAACTCGGCATTCATGATTTTCTCTTCGATTATGATCTTAAGAACGGATGCGCGGATGTTCCTCGCTGTCGTTTGGCTTGCGCCGGCGATGACGCTCCTGAATTTCCTTTACGGAAAACGCCTCAGTCGCGCCTGGCAGAAGATTCGTCGAGATGCCGCGCGAATCGGTGCGAACCAAGCTGAAAACATCAGCGGAGCCCGTGTCGTGGCCGCGTTCAACCGCCAAGAAGAGAACCTCATTCACTTCAACGAACTTCAGGATCTCAACACGACCAACCACATGATGGAAAGTCGGCAGAACGGGATCTTCCAGCCGCTTCTTCAGTGGGTCCGATTCAGCGGGCAGGCCATCATTCTCCTTTACGGCGGATACCGCGTGGTGAGCGGCCAGATGTCGGCGGGAAGCCTTGTTTCGGTTTCGCTCTATTGGGAATGGTTCATGATGCCGGCGGTGAATTTCGGCGCGTTCTTCAATGAACTCGTCATCGCGAGCTCGGGAGCCGAGCGCGTCCTTTCGGTTCTCGACGAGAAACCCGAAGTCAGCGATCAACCCGGAGCCCAACCGCTCCTTCCCATCGAAGGCCGCGTAAAGTTTGAGAACGTGAGTTTCTCCTACCTCGCGGGCCGTCCCGTTCTCCAGGACGTGAGTTTCGAAGTGATCGCCGGAACCACCGTGGCGCTGGTGGGCTCCACCGGCTCAGGAAAGACGACTTTGATTTCACTGCTCTCGAGATTCTATGAACCGACCTCGGGACGCGTCTTCCTCGATGAACAGGATATCAATCTCGCGACGGAAGAATCGCTGCACCAGCAGATCGCCCTCGTCACGCAAGCGAACTTCCTCTTTAACGGAACCATCATGGAGAATCTGCGCTACGATCGGCCGTTGATCACCGAGGACGAAATCTTTCTTGCGACCAAAGCTCTCGGGTGTCATGAGCGCATTCTCGCGCTCAAAGATGGTTATGATACGTACGTGGGCGAAGCCGGATCTGGTCTGTCTCTCGGCGAGAGACAACTGATTTGTTTTTCTCGGGCGCTCCTTCGCAATCCCCGTCTTCTTCTGCTTGACGAGGCGACGAGCGCCCTTGATCCCGCAACCGACTTACAAGTGCGAAGGGCTCTCGCTAAGCTTTCGATGAACCGCACGACGTTCATCGTGACCCATCGCCTGCGCACGGCCGCCGAGGCGGATCTTGTTCTCATGCTGGATCATGGACGCTTGATCGAGAGCGGGTCGCACGAAGAGCTGATGGACAAATCGGGCGCCTACGCGAAGCTTTATCGCGACAGCCAAGAAGGATTCTTCGACCCGGTCCCGCAGGCTCTCGAAATGGCCTGAGAGTTTGCGAAGCTGGAAAGCCGACTGCGGGTCCAATACGATTCTCACGTGCTCACCGACGAGCGTGATCGAAACGAGTGCGAGGAACAAGGCGGTCGATGGATAAAATGCCAGCCACCATGCGGTTGCGAAATAACTCTGGCCTTGCGAGAGAAGCTCTCCCCAACTGGGCGCCGGCGGCGGCAGACCAAAACCCAAAAAATCGAGCGCGGTCAGTGCCGTAATATTGCCAACCAGAACAAACGGCGTGAACGTTAAA
>SXSP01000053.1 GCA_005792225.1 Bdellovibrionales bacterium
CTCGTGACGGAAAACGGCACCTATCCCCTCTCCGCGGCCCTCTTGGAGTCCTCGATTGACTACAAGCTCGCCCTCTCCTTCAAGATTGAAACGGCCTTTACGACGGCGGCGCGACTCTATGACGACTCGCGAGCGACTGTTCTTCGATTCTTTGCTGATCACCTCGATTTCGGTTGCGAGCTGGAGAACGGCGTTCTTTGCGCCGGCGAACTTCGCCTCCGTGGCCTTGGCATCGGCGCGCGTTTGTTCCATGCGTTTCTTCATGATACGAGCGTCGGCAGTGAGACCGGCGGTTTGATCGAGCGTTTCGGCCAGGTCTTCCGCAATCGACAGGAGGTCCTTGATGATTGACTTCGCGTCGGCTCCGACGTGCGCCTGCGCGAGGATGACTTCGGCCTTGTCTTTTGATTCCATCAAAAAACGACGGAGATTCGTCTCGTTTGACAAAGCGGCACCCTCCCTTTGAACATCCACTTTCCCTTAAGAAAAGCGTACGCCAATTTTCTTCGGGTGAGTAGTTAACTCCCACAATTTCTCTCGGTCTCGACGTATTTAAGCCTCACCGGTAAACTGTTTGAGTTTTGCCGGCTACCTCCAGAAGTATGATCAGTTCGCCACAAATGAGGGCTGGATTGTGGCGAAATCTCGTCTTCAGAGGGAGGTCGTCAAGAATAAACTTTGGATGTTTACCTTGTGGAATTCTGCAACGGCCGGGGGCGCCTTGGGACGCAGAAGCCGCGAATTCTCGCTGGCGGATCCACTTTATCGCAAGCCCCGCCTTGGTCTCTAAATTGCTTTTACGAAAATCTGGAAAATGTGGAAACCGGAACCGTGAACCAAGGAAAGGACCAACGCATGGCAAAGGCAAAAACAACCCAGAAGAGAAAGTCGGCGACTCGCAAATCGAACAAAAAGCAGCAGCGATCCAAAATCGAGGCAGCTGGAGTTCAGGAGACGGCTCAAGAATACGTCGGTAAGGCGAAGCAATACGTCGGCGGCATTTCGAACTATCAAAAGGCGGCTTACGTCGCAGGCGCCGTTGGAATCCTGGCCCTCTTGGCTTCGAAGGCTGGCCGCAGCCTCCTGAAAACAGCCGGCGGAATCGCGATGCCGATCGTTGCGGGAATTGCTCAGAAAAAAGTAACTGAGCAAGTTTCGAACTCTCTTCAGTAATGAGAGCCTACTCACCAACTCGCGTGCTCTTGAGCGCGAGTTGGTGGATATTTTCGTGATGGCGAAAATCTCGGAACTCACCCCCGAAGCTTTCCCCCGAAGCATACCAAGGAGAACACCGTGGCGAACAACAACGACATCGAAAAGAAGACTCACTCTGAGACAACTCAGTCTCAGGACCAAAACGAGAGAGCCCAAAAACTTTCAACCGACTTCCACGAGCAGGCCGAAGAAAAGCAGACCGCCCTCACGCCTGAGCGCGCAGCCGAAGGCGATCGTGACGAATCTGACGCCGTCTGATTCATTTTGAGACGCAAGTCAGGAAGTTCGGCCACCGATTGGCGGCCTGTCTTCACCGTTGACAACAATCTCGGCTATAACCGGGCGCCGACTGGCTTTTCACGTGCAACTTCATTGTCGACATGAAGGCACTTCACACGACTCCCATTCGAATGACTCTGGTGTTTTTCCTCTCACTCACGGCCGCAGCGTGCGCGCCGCAGAGTTTTGATGGATCGACGACAAAAACCGCTTCGCTCGAGAGCCCTGATAACACAGACGCGCTCCCCGATGACGAAGTCCCGGAACCACAGATTCCCGTCGATCCCGGTCCGGGTCCCGGCCCGGGTCCCGTCACGGACGTTCCCGCCAAGAACTTTCTCGACAGTAACACCTGTGCGCTGACGAGCATCTGGTTTGAGGATGATCACGCGAATTTCGATTTTCACGAAACCGTTCAGGCCTGCAAGGACTACGGACTGACTTTCCACCAGAAGTACCAAGGCATGTACAGCATTCAGGTTCGCTTCATTCCGAAGGAGCAAATGCGCTCGATCATCATCGCCGTCACGGGAGTCGCGGATCCCCAACCCACGACGCCGATTTCGATCCCGGCGCTCGTGAAGGCCATCAAGGAACAAACGTCGCTCACGGAATTCTACGACTCGGAGTTTTTCCCCGGCGAAGGTTAAGTTCGGACGTACTGAAGCCAGCGCAAGTTCATCTGGTGGAGCCGGGTCGCTTCGGGTAGACTCCTCCACCCATGATGAGAAATTCTGGCGCAGTTATACGGATCGATGACCAACCTCTCCGCACCGAAGCCACTCTTGAGTTTCGGCGGCTCCACAAGAATTACCTTCGTCACTCAAGCGAGCTTGAGCGCCACGCGAACGAGGTGCGGCCCTCCTACTATCGTTGGATTCAAGGACTCTTCGGCGAGAGGCTCGATAGTCTCGCGAGGCTTGAATCCGAGTTCGCACGAAAATACGAGCTTCTGGAGCGGATGCGGGAACTCTGCATCTACGAGGGTTTCTCGCGGGATGAGGCTTATGACTCCGCGACCGAGGAACTCGGCGAATCCCCATTTGGGGGTTCGACCGACGAGGCTGAGGAAGACGCCGACGATGACTTCGGTTTTGAAGATAAACCGTCATCATCTTGGGACCACGCCGGGGAGACTTCGCGAGACGAAAAAGCCGAAATCCTGTCCATTAAAAGTCTCTACCGAAAACTTGCGCAGTTACTACACCCCGATCTTGCGCAGCATCGCTCAAAGGCTGATGCCCGCGCGGCGAACGAACTGTGGCTCGAAACCCAGAGCGCCTACGAACTCAAAGATCTCGCAAGGCTCGAACTCATCTGGACGATCGCGAATTTGAACACCGATGAACCCTCTCGTGAACTTCGTCTGTTTGACCTGCGAGAGGCGGTCGCACGGTTGAAATCAAAAATCTTCTGGGCCAAACGCGAAAAAAGAAGCCTCGCGAAATCCGATCCGAGCTGGCGGTTCGATAAGAAGGATAAGAACGCTCTCGCTAAAGA